>JAKITM010000001.1 GCA_021648045.1 Lysobacterales bacterium | reverse complement strand
ATCCAAAGCACGCAAATTGATATCCACTTCGTACTCGGAAACCGCCTGCCCCCAGTTAACCTGAATAACTCTTTGTGGTTCAGTCTTGCGCAAATTGAGGATATGCGGGCAACCCAGCCGATGAATGCTGACTCCTCTACCTCGGGTGATAAAACCCATAATCGGATCACCGGGTACCGGGTGGCAGCATTTGGCAATATTGATCATTAGATTGCCTACACCCTCGATAACAATTTCATCGGGGGCGTGTTTTAGGGTTTGCCGCGAGCGGTTTCGCTTAGGCAAGCCCAGCGGAATATCTTCGCTTTTGTTTTCTCGTTCCAGAGCATTGACCACCTGAGCAACGGTTAGGTCACCTGCGCCGATAGCAACATAAAGATCGTCAAGTTTTCCCAGTGAAAATCGCTCAACCATAGGTTTTAAGTCCCGGCTGCTCCAAGACAAACGACTTAAGGCTGCCTCCAGCAAATCACGACCATCCAGCAGGTTGGTTTCATAATTAACTTTTTTATACCATTGCCGTACTTTGGCACGGGCGCGCCCGCCACGGATATAACCCAGACGGGGGTTCAGCCAGTCTCGCGAAGGACGGGCTTCATTGCCGGTCAGTATTTCTACTCGCTGCCCGGTTTTAACCACGGTTGTTAGCGGCACTATGCGCCCGCCTATTTTTGCACCGCGACAACGGTGACCCACTTCTGTGTGCACATGATAGGCAAAATCCAAGACCGTACCGCCGGCGACTAAATCGACGACATCACCATTTGGTGTGAGTGCATAAATGCGCTCCTCCGAGGTAACCGATGTAAAGCTGTCCAATAAACTAGCATCATCATTGGCAACATCAACGCCTTCCATTAGCTGGCGCATGGCGGCAATTTTTCGATCAAAACCGGGGTCTTGAGGCCCACCTTCTTTATAGCGCCAATGCGCTGCCACACCCAATTCTGCATGATCGTGCATTTTCCAAGTGCGTATTTGCACTTCCACTGCCCTGCCTTTGTTATCTACCACTGCTGTATGCAAGGATTGATACATATTGCCTTTCGGCAGGGTGATATAGTCATCAAACTCACCCGGAATGGGTTGCCAATGGGTGTGCACCAGCCCCAGAACGCTATAACAATCGGGGATTTCATCCACCAGCACGCGCACTGCGCGCACATCAAACAATTCGTGAAAATCCAGACCCTTCTGCTGCATTTTGCGCCAAATACTGTAAATATGTTTTGGCCGTCCGCGTACATCCGCTGAAATTTCAGCCTCGCTAAGCACACCACTCAAGCGGCTAAGAAAACCGTTGATAAACTCTTCCCTGTCTATCCGGCGCTCGGCAACCAATTTGGAAATTCGCTTATACTCTTTGGTCTGCGTGTAGCGAAAAGCGTAATCTTCAAGCTCCCATTTGAGCTGCCACACGCCCAGGCGGTTCGCCAGCGGTGCATGGATAAGTAGCGTTTCTTCGCCAAGGGTCTTTTGAATCTCTACTGGTTTTTTAGTCGCATTGCGCAACTGCACCAACCGCCATGAAAGGGTAACCAACACCACTCGAACATCTTCTACCAGTGCCAATAACAAACGCCTAAGACCTTCTGCACGATGTTTATCCGGTGTTTGGGTGCTGCCCAAGTGCTCTGCTTCCAGCTGAAACAGTTTTTGTAATTCTTTAACTTGCGCCAGCACCCCAGCGGGCAAATTGGGGTTAACTGCCCGCCCAAGCATGACCTGCGGCACAATTGCCATAGCACTACCGAGCGTATCCGGGTCTGGCGACAGGGGCACCAAAATTTCAAGTAGCTCTACCGCAGCCGCAAGTGTTTCAGGCTCACCGATGCAGTCCAATACCAGTTGTTCTGCAACCGGCAGGCAATTGTCTGCATCAGCACCAGCAGATTGCTGGTAATCTTGAATTAATTGATAGAGTTTTTTCTGGTTAGAGCTTGTCATTCGATTCTCATTTTGTACTGGTCATATTAACCTAGGGTCAAACTAGAGCCCAGGCTTTTTCCAAGCGCTGTATTGAGACCTTTTGCTGAGTACCAAGTTCCTGAGCAAATAAGGAAACCCGAAACTCCTCCAGCAGCCAGCGATAATTATCCAGTTCCGGGGTATAAGTGCCCTCTTCTTCCAGCCATTGTAGATAACGCTGCCAAAAAGGTGCAGCCTGTTGCATCCGTACGGCATCTTTTTCAGGATCCTGTGCCAGGCGTTGTAAACGAATGGCAATAGCCTCCAAATACCGCGGATATTGACGCAATACGACAGCATCAACATCCTCTAAAAAACCGGCATAGACCATATCTTCCAATTGTGAACTGACATCCTCCCAAACCGCCGGAAATCTTTTAGCCAGTGTCGTATCAACTTGTAATCCAGCCTGCTGGTATGCCAGCATGACCTGATTAAACACCTGCGCTAGTTTGTTACATTCCGGCACCCATTGTTTAGCCACCAATGCCGCTAGTTGATCAAATTGCGACTCACTACGGACATTGCCAAAACCGCTTACCAGATCATTAAGCACACTTAATAACAGATCTTCTGCAGGCTTGGCGTGCCCCTCTTCGGAAAGCGCCAGATAAATCATCTTAGTGGCCTGACTAAGCCCGCTGTTTTTTCGTAGATACTTCAATTTATCGGTTAACTTCAATAACAATAGGCGGGTAATTCCTGCCTGTTGCGTGGTGTTAGCCTCTGCCGGATTATCGAACAGGCGTAAACCGACACCGTTTTTTTGATCGACCAACGCCGGCCAAGCCTTCGAGCCTCCGGGGGTTTGGACTGTGCCGGGTACATCCCCGAAATTCCATTCCTTGAGGCCATCACGATGCCATTCACGACCTTCACGATGCATAAATTTTTGCCGGGCCTGAATACCAAACTGTTGTTTTAATTCTTTCAGGCTGCGGGACTCTTCAATTACCCCGGATTTATCGGTTAACTGAATATTAAATCGCAGGTGTTTATCAAGCCGGGATTCATCCCAGTCGGTCGCCACAATTTCCAAACCGCTAATCGCGGAAAACTCATCGCTGAGCACAGACAATAAAGCCTGCTCGGACTGGTATCCGGCACGCTGCAGGAATGCATCGGCAAATTGCGGCGCTGGGGTTAAGCCCCGGCGCAACGGTTTTGCCAGGGTTTTAATTAAAGCAATCACCTTTTCCCGCAACAAACCCGGCACTAACCACTGCAGGCGGGCATCCTCAAGAGTGTTGAGTTGGTGCAGCGGTAATTGAAAACTAACACCATCACGGGCATCCCGGGGATCAAAGCAATAGATGAGTTCATATTGCTGACCGGCAAGCGACAAAAACTCTGGGAATTCATCTTCTGCAGCCAAGCCGGCATTTTCCTGTACCAACAGGTCACGGGAATAGAGCAATACATCACGCTCCTTTGACCCCAGGCCTTGCAGCCACTTTTCGAGGGTTTTTACGCTATTGATCGATTCGGGCAAGCGCGCATCAAAAAAGTCGAAAAGTACCTTTTCATCCACCAGCACATCGTGACTGCGGCGCTTATCTTCATGGCTGCTTACTTCTGCAATTAATAGCTGATTGGATTGCGCAAACCCGGCACGGGTATTGATGTCATTGGCAACCAAACCGTCTCGAAGAAAAATTTCTCGTGCCTGCTGCGGATCCCTCAGGGCAAAATCCACCCGGCGTTTTTCAACAATCACCAGGCCATACAAACTCACCTGCTGCCAGGCGATAACCCGGCCCTGCCGACGCGACCAGTGGGGATCGAATTCATGGGTTTTCAGCAGATGCCCACCTACCTGCTCCAGCCATTGCGGATCAATTCCTGCATTAACCCGGGCAAACAGGCGACTGGTTTCCACCAGCTCTGCTGCCATCACCCACTGCGGTGGTTTTTTAAACAGGGCTGAACCCGGAAACAGCATAAAGCGCGTACCACGGGCACCTTGAAACTGGTGATTTTCATCTTTTAAGCCAATATGACTTAATAAACCTGCTAATAAGGCCTTATGAATTGCGGTGTAGTTCGCTGGGTTTTTATTGAGCGGTAACTTTGCCTCCTTGGCAAGTTCCGCCAGCTGCCGACGCAGATCCGTCCATTCTCGCACCCTATGCCAGGCGAGAAAATTCCGCTGGCAGGATTTTCGAAACTGTGAATTACTCAGTGTCTTGCGTTGTTCCAATAGCCATTGCCAGAGTTTCAATAGACTAACAAAATCAGATTTAGTGTCTTTGAATTGCGCATGTTTTTCATCCGCCGCCTGCTGCACTTCCAATGGTCGTTCGCGCGGATCCTGAATGGAAAGCACGGCAGCCAGTGTCAGCATTTCATCCACGCAGCCTTCATTACCTGCCGCTAACAACATACGCCCAATACGCACATCGACTGGCCAATGAGCCAGGTGCTTCCCCAGTTTGGTAATTTTTCGTTGTCGATCAACTGCGGCCAGTTCCAGCAATAGATTCCAGGCATCATTAATCGACCGTGCTAAGGGTTGGTCCACAAACGGGAAATCTTCGATCGCGCCCAAGTCCATCGCGGTCATCCTTAAAATAACGGAAGCCAGGGAGGTGCGTAAAATTTCAGGCTGGGTAAATTCTTCGCGTAGATTAAAATCATCTTCGGCAAACAACCGAATACAAACCCCGGGCCCGAGACGGCCACAACGCCCCGACCGCTGGTTGGCAGACGCCTGCGATATCGGCTCCACTGGTAGGCGTAATACCCTGCTACGGGTGCTGTATCGGGAAATCCTCGCAAGACCTGAATCAATTACGGCATTAATTCTGGGTACCGTTAACGATGTTTCCGCAATATTGGTTGCCAGAATAATCCGGCGTTTTGCACCCGGATGAAAGATTTTTTGCTGTTCAGCGGAAGATAAGCGAGCCAATAAGGGTAATACCTCTGTTTCGCGCAAGTTGCTCTTGCCAAGAAACTTCCCGGCTTCGCGAATATCCCGCTCCCCACTGAGAAATACCAATACATCTCCCGGAATACTGCTTGCACCACCGGTTGAAGTCCGGTCAAGTTCTGTAATCGCTGCATAGATCGCCTGATTCAGCTCGCGTGGCTTGCCATCTTCGCGCTCCAATGGGCGATAGCGCAGTTCGACCGGATAGCCGCGCCCGGAAACCTCGATAACCGGTGCTGGTTTTTTCTGTAGATTAAAATGCCGGGCAAATTTCCCAGTATCGATAGTAGCCGAAGTGATAATCAGCTTGAGATCTGGTCGGCGGGGTAACAGGCGGCGCAGATAACCCAGCAGGAAATCAATATTCAAGCTGCGCTCATGTGCTTCATCAATAATCAGGCAGCTGTATTTTCGTAACAACGGGTCATGCTGAGATTCAGCCAACAAAATCCCATCAGTCATAAATTTAACTCGGGTTTGTGGTCCCAGGCGCTCCTGGAAACGCACCTGATAACCTACTAACCCGCCAGTAGCGACCTCCATTTCCTCTGCCACGCGTTCAGCGACGCTGCGAGCCGCAATCCGACGGGGCTGAGTACAGCCAATCAAGCCATTCTCAGCTAAACCCGCTTGTAAACACATTTTCGGTAACTGGGTGGTTTTACCAGAACCAGTTTCACCGGCAATCACCACCACCTGATTCTCAGCCAGCGATTGCACAATTTCCAGCCGATGAGAGCTGATAGGTAACAACTCATCAAAGTAAAATTTAGGTGTGTTCATAGCCCTATTTTAAAGGAGATTTGGGGCATTTGGCCCCACTTTGGTAAAAAAGATTCTTACCGTGCAGAAATGAAAAAATCAGCGCTATATTAGCAACTGATTTTAACGGAATAAATGGTGGGTCGTATAGGATTCGAACCTATGACCAATGGATTAAAAGTCCAGTGCTCTACCAACTGAGCTAACGACCCTTTGAAGGCACGAAAGGATACCTGAAGCGGGCTGGTTTCTCAAGCCATTTTTAATCTTATTGGGGTGAATTACGCAAATTGTACACATGGAAACTTAATTTATCGGCTTGCCCAAGATATCTTGGTATAACTGTTCGATTTTCTGAGCGATAACCGGAATCTGAAACAGTTCTTCAAATCGCTGGCGGCCGGCGCGACCCATGACTGGAAGCTGTTCAATATTAGCCGCAATCTCAGTAAGGATACGGGCAAGGTCATGGCTGTCACCGTTTTTATATACGAAACCTGTGTCATTATTGACCACAACCCAACTCATTCCTGAACCCGGGACATCGCTAACTAGACACGGTTTTCCGGCACTCATGGCCTCCAGCAGTACCAAACCAAAGGCTTCGGTTCGTTCTATAGAGGACAGGCACAGGAGATCACACTGATTCAACTTTGCATCCCGAACTGCATCCGTTACTTGCCCCAGCAGCTTGACTCGTGATTCAAGCTCGAGATTTTTAATCTGCGCCAGCAAACTACTCTGAAACGCCCCGCTACCAATGATTTCCAAACGCAAGTCAACACCTTGCCGTACAGCCAGAGAGGTGGCATTTAACAAATGAGTATAACCCTTGTAATAAGCCAACCGCCCCACTGCCAATAACTTGAGCGTACTGGACTCTTCTCGATTGCGCTGCAAGTTCGCGACTGACTCCAGACCAAGCGGAATTATTGTAGTTTTATCTGCAAAGTTTTTCAGTGCTACACTCGAGCTTGCATAAGCCGGAGATGTTGCTATAACGGCTTTGGCCTTACGCAGGATGGCATCCTGAAATTGTCGGTATATTGGATAAAGTATTTTAATAAACCGTGGAGATGAGTTGTCCAGCACATCTGAGTGCCAGTGGATCACCCAAGGTATCTTGCGTGCCTGCGGTAGGAACAAGCCCCAAAAAGCCGCTATATTCGGGCAATGGAGATGGATAATATCAGGCTGGAATGATTCTATTAAAGCCTGCAGTCGAGATGGCAGGCCCCAACTGAGTGGTACGAATGGAATATGGCAAAATGTTTTCAGCAGGTGGATGTCCGCACCCTTAAAATTAACCAGCGAATTTTCTGCTGTTTGCTGATGTTGGTGAGCTATAGCAACTACCGAATGACCTTGCTTGACTTGCTCTGCAATCAGACTACCCATAAAGTGTTCAATCCCCCCGGCAAACGGTAGGAAATATTTCCCTATATGGAGGATTTTCATGCATTACTCACTGGCTGACTTGAGTCATTTTTGGGAACTGCTCTAATAAATTCAATTAATCAAAGTCTGATATAATTCACTACTGCTATAACACTTCAGGCCTTGCGAAAAGAAGGTATTGTAGCTGATTCTAAATGAATGGATGTAAGTCATGGATGACGGGGGACAAGTAATGCCACTAGTGGCAACCGGATTTTTAACCCTACTGCTGGTATTTTACAGCGGCTACGCCCTGCGTGGACGAAACTGTAACACTGTTAGCGAAATGGTTGCTAGTTCATTCCTGTATTCTATGCTGGTTTGCTGGCTGGTTTTTCTCTGTGCCTATTTTCTTAATCTATCTACAGGCCCTCTTGCCGCGCTGATTATTGGCGTTACAATTGGATGTTACTGGTTCGGTAGCAGCGCGAATATTATTTCTACCGGGGCTTTTCGTGGCAAGAACCTGATTCTCAGCCTGATAATACTGCTACTAGGCGCCGTTGTACTATATTTCACTTACCTGTATATACAAATATTTTATAACCCAGCATTTACTTTCTGGGATTCGGTAGCCTCCTACAATCGTTGGGCTATCGAGTTGCAAGAAGGTAAATATACTGTTGGTGGCGCCGCCTACCCCATTTTATATCCTGGGCTCTGGTCAGTTATTTATCGTTTACAAGATGACTCTAGCATCTGGCTTATCAGCAAAGCCACACAGGTTGTAGCACCTCTTGCCTTGTTTATCTATGCTGTTTCCCTTTCCCTTGAACGCCGCTCTTTATTCCCCGTGCTGTTTATCGTTAGTTGTGCTGGGCTGGTTATTTTCCGCACCCCTTACTTCCTCTCTGGGATGATGGATATTGCTGTTGTTATTTTAGGTATGCTGTCCTGCCTGATTTTGTGGAAAGAAAGCACTGAAGATAATGGTGGTGGTTTATCACTGCTCTCGGCTGGGGTGGCGAGCCTAATAAAACAGGCAGGTCTGGCGTTTCTACTACTCGCCATATTGATGAAACTGGTAGAAAGCGGCAATCCAAAGAGATTCATCATTCGCTACTGGAAACTAGGCCTGCTAGGGCTTGCTTTACCGCTGAGTTTCCTTGCTTTTTTCCTTTTATACAATGACTTTCAACAAATTCCAGGGTCTTTCCGCGGGCTTAAAAAAGTCGCAGAAAATGCTGCAAATGGCAGTGAACTAATTCCCCACGCCCTAAGCCTTGCATACGCCTACCTGCCCATAAAAATCATTCTACCCATCGCTGTATTTTTCATCCTTGGCTTCTATTTTTCCAGCACTAGACTACGCTGGTTAAGCGTATTCAGCCTGTTCATTGCCGCTATTGGCGCAGTGATTTGGATGTTTATTTCATCCTACGATATAAGAAATTTATACTGGTCAATAATTCTACTAATTTTTGCCGCTACCATTGGGCTGGATGCCACAATTCATCAAGTAATACGCTTTTTCTTTAAAAATAACAATAACTTGGAAGATAAAGACTCCGACAGCTCGCCTATCACTGCTAACTGGATTAAACCAGTACTGCTAGCCCTGCCTTTAATGCTGCTGATACCCGTGGTGATTCTCGGGGATAGCCGGCTACAGGAGCTTAATGTAACTGCTAGAAATGAAGTTATTCCACCCGCTTTACAGAGGATGTTTGCTACACCGCCTCCGGGTATGGCCGCCGACTATAGGGTTCTAACCAATGTCCTACCACTGGCTTGGGCACCTAGCTTAGCCGGGCGTATACAAACCGATCTTTTCGGTGGAAAATATAAACGGGTTAAGCGCAAACTCGTAAAATCAAGTGCCAGCGTCCTGCTGGTGAAAAAACTACCGGACGGTGGCGGCTACCCGAATGTGAAAAAACTCAAAGAGGAAGGCTTAATTCACCAAGTGTCTGATTCTAAGCTGTATGCTATCTACCTAATCCAGCGATAACTAACTTGAATATGCGTGTACTTATTCTCATCCCCTGTCACAACGAATCGGCAAGCATCGGTCTGCTGTTGGATGAAATAAAAGACTTGCACCAAAACCTCGATGTACTAGTGATCAATGATGGCTCGACCGATGACTCTCTTGAAGTTATCCGGAAACGCGCATATGTAAAAGTGCTCAACCTACCTTATAACACGGGTATCGGCGCCACTGTTCAAACCGGGTTTCAATGGGCGTTTAAAAATGATTACGATGCTGTTATCCGCCTAGATGGCGATGGCCAGCATCCACCCGCAGATATTCCGGCGCACTTACAGGCCCTGGAACAAGACCAGGCGGATATGATTATTGGTTCGCGCTTTCTCAAAACCCATAACATTGGCTATCAGTCCACACTGCCACGCCGCCTTGGAATCTACTACCTGCGTCACTTATTAAAATTGTTGACCGGGCAACGAATTTTTGACCCAACTTCTGGCTTTGTCAGTTGTAATCGAAAAGTTATTCGCTGGTTTGCTGAATACTACCCCTACGACTATCCGGAGCCGGAAGCCATTCAGCGGGTAAAACAATGTGGCGGGCGAATTATTGAAATCCCCACGACCATGCGTAAACGACTCGCTGGTAAGAGTAAGATATCCACGGCCGATAGTTTTTACTACTTTATCAAAGTTAGCCTGGCACTCATCATGTTTCATGGTCGCAAGTGCAGTACGAGGGATATATGATTACTTTGAAACTACAAATTACTGTTTTCCTGGCTGCCCTCTTATTACTTTTTTTCGTCATTCGCGGCATTCGCTCCGGGCACCTACAGCTTAAACACGCCCTGCTCTGGTTGTTTCTCGGCCTGATTAATATGATTTTTGCGGTGTTCCCGGGAGCCGCTCTGTACCTGACACAACTGATGGGGATTGAACTTCCTGTTAATGCGATATTTTTAACTTCTATCGTAATAGCCTACCTACTCATACTGCAATTAAGCATTAATAGTTCCACTAATGAATTGAAAAAAAGAAAGCTCGCACAGAAGCTCACCATTCTCGAAGAAGAAGTCAGGGACTTAAAACAACAGGTCGAAAAGCTTTCTAAGAATAAATTGTAGGGTCGGGCAAGCCAGCACCACTAAAACCTTGCACGCGGATTCTGCAGGAATCACATAAACCGCAAGCCCGGCCCCGTTCATCTGCCTGATAACAGGAGACGGTAATTGAATAATCCACACCAAGCTCACCGCCACAAGAAATAATTTCTGCTTTTGTCAGTTTAATCAATGGTGTTTCAAGGCTAATGTGCTGGCCTTCTACTGCCGCTTTGGTGGCCAGGTTTGCCAGTTGTTGGAAAGCCGCAATAAATTCGGGCCGGCAATCAGGATAACCCGAATAATCCACCGCATTGACTCCGGCATAGATGGCCTCAGCCCCCAGCACTTCTGCCCAGCCCAGCGCCACTGACAACATAATGGTATTGCGCGCGGGTACATAGGTTGAAGGTATGCCAACTTCCGCTTCTAAAGGTACAGCGATAGTGTCGTCGGTTAAGGCTGAGCCGCCGATAGCCCTAAGATCTATCTGTACCACTTTATGGCTGATAGCTGATAAGTTTTTGGCAACTTGTGCAGCGGCATTTAACTCGGCGCTATGCCGCTGGCCATAATCAACCGAGAGACAGTAACAATCGTAGCCTGCAGAAACAGCAATGGCCAGGCAAGTAGCGGAGTCTAGGCCACCCGAGAGTAAAATGACGGCTTTTGGTTTTTGCTTGGTATTCATAAGGATTTATACGCTTCGAATTTATCGACTGAGTTTATCTGCCGGGTTCATCGCTCCATAGGACTTTATGTAACTGCAGTTGGAAACGGACAGCTAGGCGATCAGCAATTATCCAATCTGCAAGCTCTGCCGGCTCCAGTGCCGACCAAACAGGTGAAAACAATACCTCGGCTAGACCTGGCAAAGAATATTGATGCAGCTGGGCTACAGCCCAGTCATAATCAGCGCGGGAATTGAGAACAAACTTAATCTGATCATTGGCATTGATATAATCGAGATTTGACCAGAGATTACGCTGGGATTCACCAGAATCCGGGGTTTTCAAATCGACTACCTTAGTTACCCTGGGGTCAACATTACTGATATCTATAGCACCTGAAGTTTCCAGTGACACCTCATATCCTGCATCGCAAAGCAAAACCAATAATTTCACACAGCGCTTTTGCGCTAATGGTTCGCCGCCAGTTACACATACATACTTAACCCCGTTAGCCTCAACTGCTGCGAGGATTGCTTCAAAGCTCTGCCACTCGCCACCAAAAAATGCATATTCACTATCACAATAGCTGCAGCGTAAGGGGCAGCCAGTGAGGCGGATAAAGGTTGTGGGTCGGCCGCTATCGCGTGCTTCACCTTGCAAGGAAAGGAAAACTTCGGTTATTTTAAGACAACCGTCACGGTTATCAGGGGGTTGAATGATGTGAGTATTTGCAGTCTTATTCATTATTTAAATCTAACGCGTGGGCATAAATGCCCACCCTACAATCCATTCCGTGTAAACGCGTGGGCATAAGCCCACCCTACAAATTATCCGGCGTAGGGTGGGTATTTATGCCCACGCGCTATCATCCAGTTAAGCGACTGCTTACTGACCTGTGGTGCTTTCTAGTTGCATGGTCTTTAATCGACTATCTGCCAGTTTTTCCAGGGTGGTACCTGGGTACTGCTGCTTGACTCTTTGCAGAATATCAGCGGCTTTTTGGCGATCATCCATTTCGTAGTAGGTATAACCAATTTTCAACCAAGCATCCGGGGCTTTTTTACTCTCCGGGTATTTTTCCAGTAAGCGCTGGAATGACTCTAGCGCATAATCGTAATTTTGGGTGACATAATAGGACTCACCCAACCAATATTCGGCATTCCCAGCAAGCGGGCTTTGCGGATAGGTTTCCAGAAAATTATAAAAACTTTCCGCAGCCTCCGTGTAACGCAAATCTTTCAGGTGGGTGAAAGCCATCTGGTAGGCTGTTTTATCATCAACGGCGGGTTCTGGCGACGGGATTGAGACTGGCGAACTTGGTGCAGAATCTAGCGCCGGACTATTCCCGCCGGTAACTGTAGCTAGACCATTAGTATTTGCAGCTTCATCCACTGGCTGCGCTACAATCGCAGGGATTGGCACTGCGACTTGATTATCGGGTTTCTGCAATTCACCAAGACGGGTATCCAAATCCAGATATTGGTCCCGTTGACGCGATTTTAAGTTTTTCAATTCATGTGATTGCTGCTCTACCTGCCCGCGCAATTGCCTGACTTCTTCCTGTAACTGCTGCACCTGATAAACCAAATCGGCAACAAACGACTGGTCAGCCTGTGCAAAACTGGCACTGCTAAACAACAGGCTGAAAACTAAAATCATGCTTTGAAAATATTTCATCGACGGTAGTTACTCATTCTGACTAATATTGATTCGATCACAGAAACTGGAATCAGTTCCCAAGAAACGACAAGCCGGGCTATTCATCCGGAGTATTGTTTAATTCTTATGCCAAACAGGCCCGGGCATTACCCCGGGCACTTTAGTTTTTACCTTAGCGTGCGGTATAAACGATTTCTACCCGACGATTACTGCCCCAGCAAGAATCACTGGTTTCGCGACAAATCGGGCGTTCTTCGCCATAACTGACCACATTCATCTGTGAACCACGCACACCTTGCGCAGAAAACAAACCGCTGACGGAATTACCGCGGCGTTCACCCAGGGCTAAATTGTACTCACGGCTGCCACGCTCATCGGCATGACCTTCGAGAGTTACACTGGCACTTGAGTTTGCCGCAACAAACGCTGCATGCGCCTGTACGACCGGACGAAACTCCGCGCGTACGGTTGATTGGTCATAATCAAAATAAATAACCCGTTTTGAAAGTAAGCTTTCGGGGTTATCGAGATTGCGGACATCAGTATGATTGCGCGGATCAACAGCAGCGGTGGTAACATCCGGAGCTGTAGAGCTATCCACTATAGGTGCCGAATCGATATCATCCTTGATCTCATCTTTTTTACAGGCTGTCAGACCCGTAACTAACATCAGTGCGAGTAGTGATTTTGTTATGCTATTCATACTAAAATTCCTTTTGAATTAAGCTTGTAATTGTAGTGATATTTAAACTATTTTTCATGGATTAATTAAATAAATCATTAAATAAGTTATTGAATAATCGGTGACCACGCCGGCTCGCGCACATCACCTTCAGAAAGAACCAAGCGCTGTTTTACTCTGCCATCTACCGATACCGCTAACAAAACACCTTTACCGTTCTCCTTTGAAGCATACAGTATCATGCTGCCGTTGGGGGCAAAACTTGGTGATTCATCGAGGATTCCATTGGTGACAACGATAAGTCGGTTGTTTTCTAGGTCTTGAATCGCTATACGATAACGGTTTTTCGATCCCTGTACCATCGCAATTTTGTTATTCCTTGGCGAAATGCTGGCGCGGGCATTGTAATCCCCTTCCCAACTGATGCGCTCCGGGTTGCCGCCGGTTACTTTAATACGATAAATTTGCGGGCGGCCGGCACGATCAGAGGTAAAGTAAATATAATGTCCGTTCGAATCCCATACAGGCTCTGTATCAATACTCCAGTGATTGGTCAAGCGAGTAAATTCGCTACTGCCGAGGGTGTGCAGATAAATTTCCGAGTTGCCCGATTTTGATAATGAAACTGCCAAGCGGTGACCATCTGGTGAAAAAGAAGGTGCTCCATTAATCCCTTTGAAGGAAGAAATCAGTTGCCGCGAACCGGTAAGAATATTCTGAATATAAACTGCAGAATTACCTTTTTCGAAAGATACATAGGCAATTCTATTGCCATCCGGCGACCAGGCCGGCGACATCAGCGGTTCAGGAGATGTGGCAATTGCCTGTGGCGAAAACCCATCTGCATCAGCAACCATTAACTGGAATTCAATATTATCACCGGTACCAGTAGCGGTAACATAGGCTATCCGGGTAGCAAAGGCCCCCGGTGTACCGATGATGCGTTCATACACCGCATCGGCTATCCGGTGTGCTGCATGGCGTAGATCTCCGGGCTTTACTGGGAATACCCGCGCTAACAGGCGTTGTTGAGTATGAATGTCGAACAGCTCAAAACTCACTTCATAACCATCAACTACATCGCCACTGATTTTTCCAACCACAATATAATCGTTCTTGAGTGCCTGCCAGGCGGCAAAGCGGATTTCATCGCCATTGGCCGGGGTAGCAATAATGTCTTCCGCCGGTAATGGGCTGAACAAGCCTGAGCGGTAAAGATCAGCTGAGACCACGGTGTTGGGCAAAGTTGATGGCGGCGGTGTGGTGGCCTCCCATTTTAATGGCACAATCGCAATAGGAATAGCTCCTGAAACACCTTCGAGGATTTCAATTTCCAATTTTGCATAACTATTTTGAACCAAAAACAACAGGCCAAACAAACTTAGGCTAAGGCCTACTAATAGCCGGGAAATTCTACTGCGCTCGCAAATCAACTGCTTATTCATTTAATCACCGTCATATTTAAATTCAAATTCAATTTCTCGCACAAATACTTTCTCAAAACCCCGGTATGGGAGCACGCCCGCACGCATTACTGCTGCCTGAATCGAGCGCCGGGTGGCTTCATCTGCATTACATTGTGATTTCACCACTGTAGCACTGATAACTTCACCGCCCGGGATTTGTTCTACCGCAATTCTACAGCGCAAGCCTTCTTGAGCTGTTGGCGGTCGATACCAGTTGCGGGTTACCGAGTTAGTAATCTCAAGTACATACTGATCTGCCAGCGTTCCCAACACCTGTGCCTGTGCCAGCGAATTGGCTTCAACTTTCATTTGGTCGCGCATACGTTTATCGGCCGCCATTTTTTCCCGTGCTTTACGCGCTTCTGCCAACTTTCTTAGTTTTGCACTTTCAGCCTCAATCTGCCGCTGCTGATCTTCGCGCTGTTTACGCACCGCTGCCAGTTCAGCCTGCTGTTTTTTAACTAGGTCTTCCTGGGCTTTACGCTGCCGGTCTAAATCCGCCCGGCGCTTTTTATTTGCCTCATCCTGCTGTTGCTTTTTCAAATTGGCTCGGCGCCGCTGTTCTGCCAGTGCTTCCTGGCGTTTGTCGGCATCTTGAGCCTGTTGCTTTTCGCGTTGTTTCTGAGCGGCCAGTTGTTGCTGGCGTTTAGCAATAGCATCATCTCGTTGCTTCCGAGTTTTGGTCTGTTTCTTTACTTTGTCGATCTGTTTATTGAGATCACTGGCATTGATAACCACCGCTTCAATATTTAAGCCCGCCAGCCGGGGTTTCTCGAACTTTTTGCTGCTCCAAGAACCGCTAAACATCGATGCCAATAGGGCTAGATGAACTAGTACCGCTAGCAATAAGGGTTTGCTAAACTCCTGCATGCTAGCTTTTATCGACTGGATCGCCCATCAGCCCCACCTTGCTCACACCGGCCTGTTGTAACAGCACCATGGTCTCGTATATTTTCCCATAACCGGTGTTTTCATCGCCTGCAACCAGCACTTCAATTTTTGGATTTCTACGCACAAACACCGAAACCTGCTTGATCAACTCCTCTGCAGTCACCAGACCAGCATCATCACCGGCAGCGTTCAAATACAGATCACCAGTTTGCATAACAGTAATAATTATGGGGATATTGTCTTCATCAATTTGCAACGCTTCAGCATCAGCTGAAGGTAAGTCAACCTGAACACCAAGGTTTAACAATGGCGCTGTTGCCATAAATATAATTAACAATACCAACATGACATCAATATAAGGCACAACATTGATTTCAGCCATAGGCCGCCGGCGTTTGCGGATTTCATACTGAGTTGCCATTAGAATTTGCCTGAGCCTGCCAGGTCGCTTTTCGCTAGATTATGTGCCTGACGATGGAGGATGGTGGAGAGTTCTTCCTTGAAATTATCATAGCGAAGCTCCAGTCGTTCTGCCTCGTTGGAGTAACGGTTATAGGCAATCACAGCAGGAATCGCTGCAAACAAACCCATCGCAGTTGCGATCAAGGCTTCAGAGATTCCAGGTGCAACCGATTGAATGGTTGCCTGCGTAGCCGTAGCCAGCCCCCGCATAGCGTTCATAATCCCCCAGACCGTGCCAAACAAACCCACATACGGGCTGATAGAGCCGACTGTGGCAAGAAAAGTTAGGTGGTTGTCGATTTTATCCATCTCCCGAGTTAAGGCGATCCGCATGGCCCGATGCGCACCATCCACCATTTCGCTAGCGGACATACCACCTTGCTGAGACATCCGTATAAACTCGCGAAAACCGGCTTCAAATATCCGCTCCATACCCTGTGCCTGTTGTTCGCTTTTGGAAATGCCTTCAAACAAGCGCGCTAGATCTGCACCTGACCAAAAGTGTTCTTCGAAACGGTCGGCTTGTTGCCGGGCTGTGCGTAACATCTGGCGTTTCTGGAAAATTATCATCCAGGAGGCAATCGAGGCTACCAGCAGTGAGAGCATGACCATTTTAACCAACAGGCCGGCTTCACTAACTAAGTGCCACAGGGATAGATCTATATTCATTGGAGAATTTCCTTCCTCAGATTATTTGGAATTCGAGTGGGCTTAAATTCTCGCGCAGTCAAACAGGCTACACGAACCTCCGCCCTTGTCAGCAGTTGCTGGTCAGAAACCCGAATCATTGTTTGTGATAACTGCAAAGATGCCGCCCCAACATGCTTGAGATTGACACTCACTAACACTTCATTATCAAGCTGTGCGGGTTTAATAAATTCTACATCCATGTTGCGTACAACAAAAACTATGTCTTCATCTTCAGCCAAGCGTGACTGGTCGAAATTTCTGGCCCGTAACCATTCCGTCCGCGCGCGCTCAAAAAAGTTCAAATATTGGCTGTGATAAACCACCCCGCCAGCATCGGTATCTTCATAGTAGACACGAATTTTCCAAGAAAAATCAGACATAATACGACCTTATTGTGGCATTTTTCTGATCAATCACGAATCGAACAAATCATCTGCGGCAGCACTGGCGGAATGCGGCGGCACCAAACCTAAATGACGCCAGGCGTTTGCAGTTGCCATACGCCCGCGGGAGGTACGCATAATATAGCCTTGCTGAATCAGGTAAGGCTCCAGAACATCCTCTACTGTACCGCGTTCTTCACTCAAAGCGGCCGCCAGGGAATCAACACCAACCGGGCCACCTTCAAAATTGTGAATAAGAATGTGCAGCAGGCGACGATCCATGGTGTCAAAGCCCTGATCGTCAACATTTAGCATTTTCATTGCGGCCGCAGCTATTTTTTTATCGATATTACCATCGGCTTTTACCTGGGCATAATCCCGCACTCTACGGAGCAAGCGGTTTGCAATTCTAGGCGTACCGCGCGAGCGCCGGGCAATTTCGAAGGCGCCATCACTATCTGCAGGAATTTCTAAAATACCCGCCGAACGAGCAACAATAGTGCTGAGCTCATCATCGTTATAAAACTCAAGCCGCTCTACAATGCCGAAACGATCGCGCAAAGGCGAAGTTAATAAGCCTGCCCGTGTGGTGGCACCGATTAAGGTGAAGGGTGGCAAATCAAGTTTTATCGAGCGGGCTGCTGGGCCCTCGCCGATCATAATATCCAACTGGTAGTCTTCCATTGCCGGGTAAAGCACTTCTTCTACTACCGGCGGCAGGCGATGGATTTCATCAATAAACAAGACATCACCGGCTTCAAGATTGGTTAGCAATGCTGCCAGATCACCAGCCCGTTCTAGCACTGGACCTGAAGTTGAGCGTAGATTAACGCCCATTTCATTAGCAATAACATGGGCAATGGTGGTTTTACCCAAGCCCGGAGGGCCGAATATCAATACATGGTCTAGAGATTCGCTGCGCTGGCGCGCGGCCTCAATGTAGATCGCCAATTTTTCTTTCATGGCTGGTTGGCCGACATATTCCCGCAGGCTTGTGGGCCGCAGATTGTTATCGATAGTCCGTTCCTCAGCGCTTTTAAGCGGGCTGATTACGCGGGAATCTTTGTCTGTATCGGCATCATCGAAGTTGTTGCTCATAGCGATTGATTATAGCACCCGTTTTTATATTTGATTAGATAAAAAGCAGGTTGGGGTGGCTTTTTACGCGTGGGCATTTATGCCCACGCGGCGGAATTATAAATATCCGAGAAACTGGTTTGGATTGGTTAGCTTAACGGTATTAGTTATTTAGGCGTGCCTGTAGTGCGTGGCGGATAATGTCTTCAACCGGCATGCCCTCTTTGGCTACCCTTCTTACCATCGGGCCAACATCTGCCGGACGGTAACCCAGTGCCACCAGCGCCTGTACAGCTTCTGCTTGGGGGTTGCTGTTAGCCTCTGCTCCCACAGCAGCGGATGGCGTTGACATCGGTATTCCGTCGAGCTTGTCTCGCAACTCGATAATCAGCCGTTCTGCGGTTTTCTTACCAATACCCGGCAAGCGGGTCAACGCTATGGCATTGCCCTCGGCAACCAGTACTGCCAGTTCCTGCGGATCTATTCCAGAGAGGATATTAAGGGCTATTTTGGCACCGATACCCGATATCTTAAGTAACTGGCGAAATAATACCCGTTCGGCTTCATCAGAAAAACCAAACAATGTATGCCCATCATCTTTAATTTGCAAGTGTGTAACCAGCATGACTTTTTCGCCCACCGCCGGCAAGTTATAAAACACCGACATCGGCGCTTCAAGCTCGTAACCGATACCATTTACATCCACCATAATTAAGGGTGGTGCTTTTACTACCAGGATGCCACTTATTCGACCTATCATCGCCGTCTTCTCCCGACTTTGCGTAAATTAATTTCTGGGTGCTGTTTACCGATTGCAGCTGCGAGGCGATCTTGACCTGCCGAAGAGTGGTGATGACAAATGGCAATAGCCAGTGCATCTGCTGCATCTTCGGGTATTTTCTCGCTGACTGCCAAGAGCAAAGCTACCATATGCTCTACTTGTGATTTTTCCGCGCTGCCTTTGCCCACTAACGCCTGTTTGATCTCCCGCGGGGCATACTCCCCAACCGGTAAATCAGCGACCACTGCAGCACAAATGGCGGCACCCCGTGCCTGTCCTAATTTGAGGGCGGAGCTTGCGTTTTTACTAACAAAAACATTCTCAATCGCAAATTCATCCGGTTGGTACTCGGTGATCACTTCACTGATGGACTGAAAAATAACTTTCAAGCGGCTGGGGAAATCCCCGCCTCCGGTTTTAATCACACCATAATGAATGGCCCGTAGCTGCTGGCCCCGGCACTCGATCAGGCCAAAGCCAGTTTTTACTGAGCCGGGATCAATCCCAAGAATTCGCATTTATTGGTTTGCTCCCTAAATAGACTCCCTGACCTATGCCCATGCTTATGCTCATATTTATTCTCACACCTATTCGTAGGCTTCCGCGGGAATATCCGCATTAGAATAAACCTCCTGGGTATCATCCAGATCTTCCAGAGCATTGAGGAAATTGAGGACTTTACGCCCAGTATCCACATCCATCTCGACCTCCAGGGAGGCGCGCATAATAACCTCGGCGTTGTCTGGCGCCTGGCCTGCATCTTTCATCGCCTGCACGACACTGGCAAAGCCTGCCGGATCGGTAGTCACTTCTACCGAACCATCATCAGCAGACACCACATCTTCTGCTCCGGCATCTAGGGCGGCTTCCATAATGTTGTCCTCATCTGCACCCGGTGGGTAATTGAGCACACCAATTTTTGCAAACAAATAAGCAACTGAACCATCTGTTCCAAGATTACCGCCGTATTTTGTAAATGCATGCCGGACTTCAGCAACAGTACGATTGCGGTTATCGGTCAAACATTCGACCAACACAGCAACCCCACCCGGGGCATAACCTTCATAAACCAGTTCTTCATAAACCACACCCTCAAGTGTACCCGTGGCTTTCTGAATTGCGCGCTCTACCGTATCTTTTGACATATTGGCCGCAAAAGCTTTATCAACAGCCAAACGCAGACGCGGGTTGGAATCAGGGTCGCCGCCGGCTTCACGGGCCGCTACGCTGATTTCACGAATACAGCGGGTAAAAACCTTACCACGCTTTTGATCCTGAGCTTTCTTCCGATGCTGGATATTTGCCCATTTACTATGACCTGCCATGGATTCTATTCCTGTTATTAGTTGAGCCTGAACCTACGCGTCCAGGTTGAGTTTATTCAGCTTATTTTAACCTGAATTGATCATCTGCCCGCTGAAATTGTCCATGACGGAGAAAATAAGCACTCTGGCGAGATACTTCAGAGTTTAATAATAAACCAAAGTGACTGCTAGCGACTTCAATACTATCGTTAGCTTCTGGCAAGTTGGTTTCAGCAACTGTGACTGTGCCATCATTAGGCTCTGGCAGCTGGCCTAACAGCCGACTAACACCTGTACTGCCAATTCCAGCGATAACTCCAACTTCATAGCCGCGCGAATATTGGCAGGCTGTGGTTAAGCCCTGCCTAGCCCTGCCAAGAACCAACCGGCCCGCTGACTTCTCCGATAATTGCCTTGCTATCTTGCTGCCTTGCACAGGCGAGCCTAATAAGACGCTCCTGCCCTGGGGTAAATCCTGGGAATACTCTTCCAGCATGGCTAAAATCACCAGACCACCCAAACTGTGACCCATGAAGTGTAAAGACTCTACATTATGCTCAAGCGCTTCAGTGAATCGGTATAAATCCTGAGCGAGTGTTGATAAACTTTTTTGCCTACTTGGATAGGAAAATATACTAGTAGAAAAACCCGCCTGCCGCAGCCTTCTGGCTAGCAAGGAAACCGCCAGGCCACGGTGAAACAGGCCGTGCAAGAGCACAACATGTTCAGGACTTGAGTCTACAAGGATATTCATCTGGGTATATTTTAGCCCAAATTTATGCTGAAATTATAGCCCCATTATTCTATGGACTGTTTCTAATATAGTCTCAGACCAAATTACAGAAAGAATAATACGCTACCATATCTGAGTTGTCCAAAAATGTTACTGTATCTGTTAGAGAAAAATCAACCGCCTGAGTAATAATAAGAGTAAATCGTTTAAATGAAAAGCTCCATTTACAAAGCCACATACAGTATATTTTTGCTGCTGTTTTTGCTGTTAATAATAGCGGAAACAAATTATTTGAATAACAAAAATATTCTTCTCGAAAAAATACCTATGCCTCTAATTTTTTTTGGTTCAGTGGGGTTGTTCCTGTTTATTCAATTTCTGCCTAATCAATTTAGTAACAAATATTGGCGAATTATTTTTACTGGGCTGAAAGCAACATTGGCTTTAATACTACTATTTTTGCTTATTTCAGAGGCGTTAATTGTCAATTTTTCGGGAATGACCTTTGGAATAGAAGTGTTTCATCATCTTGAATGGCAGGCCTTTGTGCTGGGTGTAAAAGAGTATTGGTCAGGGCTATTAGCATTCCTATTATTTATGTTAGTAGTTACTATAGCTGTTACCAAAAATATTATATTCAAAACAATAAAACAGCAAAGCACCCTGTTTTTAATCGCCATTGTTGTATTGGTGTTTTTTATTCAATTTACTGTTGCCGGCCGTTTTTATTTGGGTCTACTGGAATATTATCAATCAAAAGAAATTCCAGTATCACAGGCAGCCGATGTCAATATGTTTAATCACTTAGGAATACAGGCATCAACAATAACAAAGCACGAAATTAAAGCTAAAACAGGCAATAATAAAAATCTTATCATTGTATATTTAGAATCATTCAGTCATTTTTTTACTGATTCGGAAAAGCTTCCTGGCTTAACCCCAAACATCAATAAATTAAAGAAGCAACATGGTGAATTAAAAAATTATTATTCAAACGCCGGCTTTACACTAGATGGACTGATATCATCTAACTGTGGTTTTATTCCTAATATGGCGCTAGGGAACAACTCACTGGTTGGGGCATACAGATCATATTTCTTCTTACCCTGCTCAACCGATGTACTGGCAAAAGTAGGCTATCATCAGGAATTTATAGGTGGTGCCAGAAAAAGCTTTTCCAATAAAGAAGGCTTTTTGCTGGATCACGGGTTTGATAAGGTTTGGGGCTGGGAGGACTTTGAAGAAGAAGAAAGGTTTCAAGCTGAGGAGGCAAGAAACTGGTGGGGTTTACACGACCAGGACCTGTTTGATTTTGCCACCCAAAGAATAATTGACCTGCAAGAAGAAAAGCCTTTCCATATAAGCTTACTTACAATAGGCACACACTTAAAGGGTTTTTCCTCACCGTCATGTAAAAAATATAAAGGAGGAAGCGACCGTTACATTAACGCGATTCATTGTCTAGATCAGTTGCTAGGAAAATTTGTCAGTAATATACAAGAGAAAAACCTGCTAGAAAACTCTATTATGATTATTACCGCAGATCATGGGGTATTTAATGCAAGCCTTATTCAGAATCTTTTTGGTGAAGAAACAAATCATAGACGCAGACGCATATTGGGGATTGTAATTGATGGAAAAAACAACAACATAGAGGAGCCGGTTGCACTTTATGACCTTGGCCCAGCAGCTCTAAAAATGTTGGAGATAGAACACAATGTCAGCTTCATTTTCGGTAAAGGCTTTCACCATAAAAACCCGCAAAGAACGCTGTTCTTAAAACATGGTGTTTATCAAGGAGAAACATGGCAGCCGCCAAAGAAAAAATGCCAAAACAACCCCACATTACCAACACTACCCATTGACTCTTGTGAACTAAAACATATTATAAATACTGTTTACGGGTTTACCCGCTCATTTGGCTTGTTATCAGGGGTAAGCTATAACACCACATCAGAACTCAACATCTCATTTAGTGAAGATGCTAAAAAAATCAAAAGCATCCAGCTTAATAGCACTAGCCTGATAAAAAACTTTAGAAGAAACGGGTTTATAATAGAGCCCAAACATTTAAACAGGAAAGGTGTGTTTTTGATATTTTTTAATTCAAAAGAGCACAAACTCTTCAATATGTTTAATTTTGATACAAAGCCAACAAGTTTGCGCAGAATAGGCACTATTATAGAACCCAATATCAATACACCATTTGTTGTTTTCTCAAATAAGCTTGATGAAAGCATAGCACTCACTAAAACCCTTAAAGAAAAATATGGCCTATCCTGCGTGACGGAGTATTTTTGCATGAATGTACCCAAGCTACCTGGAGAGATCATGCTAAACCAGCAAAAACATCAAATAAATATAAGTTTTCCTACCCCAGCCCCCAAATAGAGATGCCATATGCTGTACGCCAACAGTAGCTTGTCTTAGGCGCTGTATTAGCTTTGCAGTGAAATGCACCACTGTCCCGTTAACTATTCCAGGCATAAATTCGGTGCTCGTCTGAGACCATCGCCCGCACGGGCTCCTCGGCAACTACTCGATCTCTGCTCTAGACTCGATTCTACCTCCCCCTATCTATGGGGTCGTAAGCCTACAGCTAACTCACCCTTGTGACTTTTATGTGCAACTCATCTAGCTGCTCGGTAGTCACTGCCGATGGTGCTGCGGTTAACAGGCACTGGGCAGATGTGGTTTTGGGGTAGGCGATTACATCGCGGATTGAATTTTCTCCGGTCATCTGGGCAACGATTCTATCGATACCAAAGGCGATGCCACCATGGGGTGGGCAACCATATTTTAGAGCCTCCAGTAAAAAGCCAAATTTTGATTCTGCTTCGTCGGCATCAATACCTAACAGCTCAAAAACTGCCTGCTGCATTTCCGGCTTATGAATACGAATGGAGCCACCGCCAATTTCAGCACCGTTTAGCACTATATCGTAACCAGTGGAAAGAACATCTCCGGCAGCGCCTTTAAGTTCGTCTATATTATTGGTTCGGGCCGCAGTAAAGGGGTGGTGCATGGCAAAGTAGCGGTTTGCATCTTCGTCCCACTCAAACATTGGAAAGTCGGTTACCCAAAGTGGTTTCCAGCCCTCAGTAATTAACTTCAGGTCTTTGGCGCAAGCCAGCCTTAATGCACCCATAAAGGTTGAAACTGTTAACCACTCACCTGCCCCAAAGAACAAAATATCGCCATCGCTAGCCTGAGATTTTTCAAGTATGGATGTAAGCGCAACATCGGCAAGAAATTTAACTATTGGCGACTGCAGGCCCTCACGCCCAGCTGCGAGTTCGTTAACCTTGATCCAGGCCAAGCCTTTGCCACCATATTTACCTACCAGCTTGGTGTAGTCATCAATGTTTTTGCGCGAGAATGCCGCTCCCCCAGGAACGCACAGTACGGCTACCCGACCTGCCGGGTCATTGGCAGGGCCAGAGAACACTTTGAACTCGACATTCTTGAGTGCCTCATCAACACTAATCAACTGCATGGCAATACGCAGGTCTGGCTTGTCGGAACCATAAACATCCATGGCTTCATGAAAGGTCATTCGTGGAAATTCTTCACCCAAATCAACATCCAGAACCTGTTTAAAAACATCCCGTAGCATGTCTTCAGCCAGTTTCTGAACATCAGCCTCGGTTACAAAAGACATCTCGATATCCAGTTGGGTGAATTCTGGCTGGCGGTCAGCGCGTAAATCTTCATCCCGGAAACATCTGGCAATCTGGTAATACCGATCCATACCCGCCATCATAAATAGCTGCTTAAATAGTTGTGGCGACTGCGGTAGGGCATAAAATTCGCCGTCATGAACCCGGCTTGGTACCAGATAGTCACGCGCGCCTTCAGGGGTTGCCTTGGTCAATATCGGAGTTTCGAGTTCACAAAAAGCCCGCTCGTCCAGATGACTACGAATAGCTTTATACAGCGCCGCGCGAATTCGCATATTGTGCTGCATGCGTGGGCGACGCATATCTAGGTAGCGATATTTCAGGCGAATATCTTCGCCGTCATCATCGTTCATCAACATCGGAATTGGGGCGGCAGTATTTAGAATTTCTACGCTATCTGCAAGAATCTCCACCTTGCCGGTGGCCATATTCTTATTCCACTGATGTTCCGGGCGCATCCTGACCCGCCCACTAATGCGCACACAAAATTCATTGCGTAAGCTTGTCGCCACCGCAAAAGCGGCTTCATTATCAGGATCTACAACGACCTGAACAATGCCACGGTAATCCCGCAAACTAACAAAAACCAGGCCGCCAAGGTCACGAGAACGATCCACCCAACCACAAAGGGTGACAGTTTGTTCGGCGAGTTGTTCGGTGACTTCACCGCAAAGATGACTACGCATGGAATACTCCGGAAATAAAACAAGATAGCTTAAATACAAAAGCTGGATTCAGGCTGCGAATTATACCGAAAATACAAAAGGCGCACCATCCTGGTGCGCCTCATTTCCCGCTCCCCACATATATACTAATATATGTTTTATTTTCTACGGCGTATTTCCTAGTACAGCACCCCGCTAAGTAGTACCAACAAACCCAACACACCCCAAATATTTATTGCTGGAATCCCAAATATAGTTGCACTCATCCTAAGCTAGCTGTGGGAGAGTGCGGAAGAGCCCTCTGTAACTCGGTACAGTTTTGAAAAATACCTGTACCATCTTTTTCTATGAATACGCTCATTTGTGGTTTCCCGTTTGTTCCCCCTACTACTGCCCTCAAATAGAAGTTGCCCCCCTTTTTTAGCACAACTCCCAATCCCTTTCCCTTTCTGGTATTGCAAAAAATACCCCTTTTTCTGCAAAAGCCCCCTTTTTGCGGAACCAACTATATCAACGGCTGAAATTTTTCGTTATCAATAATGTTGCAAAGAGTTGTACAGATGTTGCAAAGCAACAAATAACGGCGAAAACACTAGCTATCTAGCGCCTTGCCGAAAAGGTAGTTGATGGTGAGATAGTATAAAACTGGTTATATTTGATCTCACAAAGACGCAAAGAACGCAGAGAAACCCTTTTTTAGATTTTCCTTTGCGCTCTTTGCGCCTCTAGGAGAGAATGTTTTCTAACCTACCCTGCGCGAAAAACTCGAAGGTGGGGTGCCGAATTCTTGACGAAAAACTCGGGAAAAATAGGAAATGCTTTCAAAACCGGTAGCGTAAGCTACTTCTGAGACTGACATATCGGCCTGTTGCAGTAAGCGGGCGGCAACCTGCATACGGGACTGGCGGATATAAGCTACTGGAGACATCTCTGTGGACTTTTGGCACTTCCGGTAGAGGGAGGTCCGATCCATATTCATCAATTCAGACAGGCGCAGGGCAAGAAAATGCCGAAGCTCGGCATTATCATCAACAATCAACACCGTGGTTACATCTTCTGCGCTTATATCTACAGCTGTGCCGACTTGCTGAGAGTCATTTTCCTGCTGATGTTCAAACTGAGGTACACCATCACGATTTAGCTCGGCTTGATCGAAGTGCTGATTTCCGCGGAGCAGGTGTAGGCGGAAGGAGGCGCCTTCGGTATCAGCATCCAGGGTAATACGGCCATGGTGTAACTCTGTCAGTTCCCGCACTAAAGATAAGCCAATACCTGTGCCCGGCCAAACATTCTCGGCCGCCGTTTCTCCTTGGTAATAACGCTCAAATATTTTTCCTGTTTATCCGCAGCAATGCCCGGACCGTTGTCCAAAACTTGAAGTTCGACAAAATCTGGGTTCGCTGATAGCTGAATTTCAATTTTGGAATCTTTGCCGCTATATTTAATTGCATTTGATAACAGGTTACTGACCATCCGATCCATTTGATCCTGGTCGTACCAGAGTATCACCGGTTCTTCTGCACCGTGTAATTCGAGCTTTTGATTCTGGCGTTTAATCCATGGCTGAAAGCGCTGCACAAGCCGCTGCAGTAAATCGGCTAGATCATTCTCAGTTACTATCAGTCGCAAACTACCAGCCTCAAGGCGGTTGATATCCAACACTTCGCCAATCAAGCATCGCCAAGATCAAGGATAAAGTTCGTATCGTGCTCCCAATTTTCCAGGGCACTGAAACTAGGGCTATCAAGAGAGTTTTTCGCCTTTGATAACGAATAAATGGAGAACCCAGCGAGAACTGGCATATCGCGCCAGGCCTGCAGATCAGCCGCGCCAATATTTTGCTCTTTGGTACCATAGTGGCTGTAAAGGTGGGTCGGTGTCATCCGACTGACCCCCGGCAAGCCGGCCAACCAAATACCTCCTTGACTGTCCTCGTTGATATCCAAAATTGTATCCAGACCGATGCCATCTTTTAGGCCATAGCGA
Source organism: Lysobacterales bacterium (assembly GCA_021648045.1). Classification (GTDB taxonomy): domain Bacteria; phylum Pseudomonadota; class Gammaproteobacteria; order Xanthomonadales; family SZUA-36; genus SZUA-51. The sequence continues at coordinate 86,315 of JAKITM010000001.1, read as the reverse complement.
CGCACCAACTTGAAATCCGGAGTCAATATAAATAGACCGTGGCGCAGGCTTCCCAAGTAGTAGTAACCATCGCTTGCCCGGAATGCGCTATGAATATCGACATCTTCGCCGAAGGTATCAGTCGCAAATATAAGATTTGCACCCGTAGCCATCCACCTGAAAATCCTTTTTTTGGAAGTAATGATTAAACGTTGGCCATCGGGGGCTTGAATAATATCCCGAACCTTGGCGCCTATAGGCAGACCCTGAATGGGGTAATCACGTACTTGTTGCATATCCGCCGTGGGGATTTCCAGTGGCACGCTAGCATCTGGAAACAAGATAAAACGGCCATCAATATTGAAAATTCGATTGGACCCCGGGGTAATACCTGCAACTTTTCGTAATGACTCGCCGTTATACAGCAAGATGCTTTCGCTGCTGCTAAAGACAATGTGCTTATCAGTGCTGGCTAGCGACCAGACTTCACCAAAACGACGGGATTGAATATCCAACGAGTCCAATAGAGAAGTAAAAACCAACGCGCCTTTCTCATCGGCAGCGTAATAGCCAATTTCGTTGATAGTACCCACATAAATACGCCCGTCATGCCATTGCACCAACGCCCGCACCCGGCTCTGGTTGGGAGTTGAATAGCGATGCCATAATTCGCCATCCCATACCAACAACCCATTGCCATTGCCGACCAAAATTCGACCATCCTGTGCCTGGCTTACCGCCCAGTTCTGCACATGGGAATTAAAATCATCAGGGTCATAAGCTTGTGCAATCGGCAGGCCGACATCTTGGTATGAATCAGCAATTGGTTCATCAACAGCCAGGCCAAAAGCTGACAGTGTGAACAAGCTGAACGCTGTAAAACATCCCGCTAATAATTTGATTCGAGTCGTTTTCCACATAGTAGCGATATCATACCTGTATATGATCATACAAGGGTGGGCATAAATGCCCACGAGCTTGCTGGTGGTTGGGGTTTTTCTTTGTTGGGAACTTTACGCGTGGACATGAATGCCCACGAGCGCTTGAGATGGCTAGGGCTTTCTTTGTTGAGAGCTTTACTACGTATCAGAAGCCCTTGTTTACTCAACCAAGGGCGCAACAAATTATACCGGAGATGAACTGACAACGCGCCCCCCTATCTGAGGATTAGGGGGTGTGCTGTTGGTGGATATAATATCGCTGTTCTATACCGAATTCGAGATTAGGCTACAGCTAGGGCGGGGGCAAGAAGTAGTAGTAAAGCCTCAACCAGAGCCTTTATATCGGTGGGGCTTCTTGCATCAACTTCAAATATTGGAAAAACTCTGGCTTGATTAGCCATTTCCTGGTTAAAATCATCCAAACTAAATTTCTGATCTAAATCTGTTTTTGTAATTCCAACCACGACAGCGGTTTCATTGATTAATGATTTAAAGTTCTCCAGATAATAGTTCATATCATCAATTGCACTTTCCTCACTAGCATCAATGATTAATATCAGGCCAGTGCCACCTTTGGATAATATATCCCACATAAAACTGAAGCGTTTTTGACCCGGGGTTCCGTATAAATGGATTTTTTCATTATTTGCAATGATAATTGAACCATAATCCATCGCAACTGTGGTCTGCGACTTGATCTCTTTTGTTTCATCAGTAGTTTGTTGCTCTGTGTGAATAACAGCTGTATCGCTTATTGCTTTAATAGCAGTAGACTTACCTGCACCAACAGGCCCTGTGAAAATTATTTTATGAAAAGACATTAGTGGTATCCATTGTTTGTTTTTTTTGTGTATGAAAAAATATATTTAAGTATGCTCTTAGGCTTAGTAGCTCGAGCAGGCGCTTTAAGGGACATCTGATTAGAATAATGTTGGGTAGAGCTCAACGCAAGCATCTATATTAGTTCTTGATGCTTTTCTACGGACTGATGTGTAACCAACAAGCTTACCTTTTCTAATGTTTGGAATAACGGTTGCCTTAACCCAGTAGTAGCCTCCGTCTTTCCGAAGGTTTTTAACAAAACCTTGCCACTTATCGCCTTTACTAATTGTATCCCATAAGCCTTGAAATGCTGCTGGTGGCATATCTGGGTGTCGGAGGATAGAATGTGGCGATCCAACCAGTTCTTCTTCGCTATAACCCGACATATCAATAAACGCCTGATTAATATTAGTTATATACCCATCCGGTGTGGTGGTTGAAACTATCAGCTTTCCTTCAGGAAATATGGTTTCTATCTCTGTGTATAAAATCTTCCTACTGCCAAACTCATAGAGTCCTAGCGTGACCTCTTTATAGTCGCCAATAATATCTTTAGGCTGCATATCAACTATCATAACTATCATAACTATCTCCCAGTTAATAATATAAACATATCGACCAGATTAACTTTGGCGTGTGACTTTTAGTATCACTTATTATACAAAGTTACATTGCGTATCCTATCATAACAGTGGCAACCAGTGTGCGGGGGAAGCCTTGTCCAATATGAAATGAGCCTGAACGGGCAGTTGCCTCAAGCACTACGCCAACTATGGCAATATTAAGAGCAAATTGACGGGGCAGTAGTGAAATTAGGACTAACAATGTCCACCTGACCCTAGGGTGGGTATTTATGCCCGCGCGTTGGAACTAACAATAACCACCATGCATCGCAAATATTATTTTTTTTGATAAGCGTGGGCATAAATGTCCACCCTACCCGGTTTAATCCTGGCTCTTAGGTGTTGGTTTTTTATCGGTCTTTGCTTTGGTTTTTTTCTTGTCGTCCGTTTTGTTACTGGGGGTTTCTGCCAAATTTTTCTTTTTGCCGGTTTTAAAATCAGTTTCATACCAACCACTGCCTTTGAGACGGAAGCCGGCAGCAGAGATTAATTTGATTAGTTTTGGCTGCCCGCAATCAGGGCAATCGACTAATGGATCGGCGGAAATTTTCTGCAATTTGTCGAATTTGTGATCACATTGCTGGCATTGGTACTCATAAATCGGCATAAAATTTTCCTGATAATTCTGCTCAGCTTAAGAAATTGGGGCAAAAAGATGATTTCCAAGTCTGATATCAATAGTTTCTGATAAGCTAGAGGGCTAGCCTCCCATACACAGGCACCCTAATGAAAAACCGTATTCATTTCTTACTAATCGGTGCTGGAAACTGTGGTGCAAGACCCCCCACAATTTGAAGACCATAACCCACGCTGTGAAACTGACTACTGATTTGAGTCATTTGACCGAGAATCAGGGTGCCAGCAAACTGGTTACTGGTTACCGATATGGGTAGCATCAAAGCGACTCTGGCTACTGATCCTAAACGCCTTGAAGATGCCGGTAGATATTTTCTTTAAACAGGGATTGAAAGTATTGGGACTAAGAGCTCAAAAAAGGGGCGACAAATAAACTTGAACTGCTGAGACATTACTCAATAAAAAAAACCCCGCAACTACGGGGTTTTTTAAGCTTAAGAAAAAACGTTAATCTACAATTTCACCCAACAGGGCTTTATCAAAAGTTAATACTCCATCTACTGTATCAACATCAATCACCTCACCGGCTTCGTACTCTCCGGCCAGTAATTTTTCTGCTAGCGGGTTTTCCAACAGTGTCTGAATCGCCCTTTTCAGCGGGCGGGCACCATAAACAGGATCAAAGCCCACATTACCGAGTAGATCAAGTGCTTTATCACTGACCTGCAATACCAGATCGTGTTCAGCTAGGCGTTTCGCCAGGCTGTTGATCTGAATACCGGCAATCTGACGGATCTGTTGTTGGTTCAACGGGTGGAAGACCACAATTTCATCAACTCGATTGATAAACTCAGGCCGGAAGTGATGACCTACTTCTTCCATTACCGCCTCTTTCATTTCTGCATAGGCTGCATCTTGCATTTCCTGAATCCGCCCCGAACCAAGGTTGGAGGTCATGACGATTACCGTGTTACGGAAATCCACCGTCCGACCCTGGCCATCGGTCAGGCGACCATCATCGAGCACCTGAAGTAGGATGTTAAAGACATCCGGATGGGCTTTTTCTACCTCATCCAGCAAGATGACCGAATAAGGCCGCCGACGAATGGCTTCGGTTAGATAACCACCTTCTTCGTAGCCAACATAGCCCGGCGGTGCACCGATCAAACGGGCCACGGAGTGTCTTTCCATAAACTCGGACATATCAATACGAACCATCGCCTCTTCTGTATCAAAGAGGAAATTCGCCAAAGCTTTACAGAGTTCGGTTTTACCAACACCGGTGGGCCCGAGGAACAGGAAAGAACCGTTCGGCCGATTCGGGTCTGAAAGACCGGCACGCGAACGGCGAATAGCATTGGAAACAGCCACTACAGCTTCATCCTGACCAATTACCCGGTCGTGCAGTTCATCTTCCATGCGCAGCAGCTTTTCCCGCTCGCCCTGCATCATTTTACTCACCGGAATACCCGTCCAGTTAGCAACCACTTCAGCAATTTCATTTTCTGTTACTTTGTTGCGTAGCAGGGTAAAGTCAGTTTGCTGGTGTGCTTCAACTTCTTCTAGCTGTTTTTCCAGCGCCGGAATCTTGCCGTATTGTAATTCCGACATCCGCCCGAGGTCACCCGCCCGCTGGGCGGTTTCAAACTCCGCGCGGCTGCGTTCCAGTTCTTCTTTAATATGGGTGGATCCCTGAACAGCGGCTTTCTCTGATTTCCAGACTTCATCCAGGTCAGCAAACTCTTTTTCCAGCACGGCTATTTCATCTTCCAATAACCCCAGGCGTTTACGGGTCGCATCATCGGTTTCTTTTTTTAAGGCTTCGCGCTGGATTTTTTGTGAAATCAAGCGCCTTTCCAAACGATCCAATGATTCGGGCTTGGAATCGATTTCCATGCGAATCCGAGAAGCTGCTTCATCCATCAGGTCGATGGCTTTATCCGGCAGCTGCCGATCGCTGATATAGCGTTCCGATAAAGTTGCCGCTGCAACCAATGCGGGGTCTGTGATATCAACCCCGTGATGGACTTCATAGCGCTCTTGTAATCCGCGCAAAATAGCGATGGTGTCTTCAACCGTAGGTTCGCCCACAAATACTTTTTGAAAGCGGCGTTCTAAAGCGGCATCTTTTTCAATGTACTGGCGATATTCATCGGTAGTGGTGGCACCAATACAATGTAATTCACCACGAGCCAATGCGGGTTTCAACATATTCCCGGCATCCATAGCACCGTCGGCTTTGCCCGCACCAACCATAGTATGAATTTCGTCAATAAACAAAATCACCTGACCATCCTGTTTTTTCAGGTCACTTAAAACCGCTTTCAGGCGCTCTTCAAATTCACCCCGGTATTTTGCCCCCGCAATCAGTGCGCCCATATCCAGAGACAGCACCCGCTTACCGCGAATGCCTTCGGGTACTTCGTTATTGACGATGCGTTGGGCCAAACCCTCAACAATCGCGGTTTTACCCACGCCGGCTTCTCCAATCAAAACAGGGTTGTTTTTAGTGCGTCGTTGTAACACCTGAATACAGCGACGAATTTCTTCATCGCGACCAATGATCGGATCCAGTTTGGATAATTCTGCCTGTGCGGTCAGGTCAACAGTGTATTTTTCCAGTGCCTCACGATTTTCCTCAGCATTCGGATCAATCACTTGTTCGCCGCCACGGATATCTTCAATCGCTTTTTCCACGGCAGCCTGATTAGCGCCAAATTCTTTTAACAGGCGACTGAGTTCCGCTTTGCGGTCAAATACGGCAAGTAAAAATATTTCTGAAGCAATGTAGTGATCACCGCGCTTTTGCGCCAGTTTGTCCATTACATTGAGAAGTTTAATGGTGTCGTTGGAAAGGTTAACTTCACCAGCCGCACCTTCGACTTTCGGTAATTGCTCAATTATTTCACCCAAACGCGAGCGCAGGCCATTGACCTGCATACCGGCTTTGGTGAGTAAATTTCTGATACTGCCGCCATCTTGGTCCAACAATGCAACCAGTAGATGGGTCGGTTCAATCATGGCATTATCCAGCCCCACCGCCAGCGATTGTGCATCGGCCAGTGCGAGCTGAAATTTTGATGTAAATTTATCCATTCTCATACTATAAATCCCCTAAAACATAGGTTTCGATACCAATAAGATGGGGGTTTCAAAGGTGCTATTCAAGCCGTAGGATGGGCATTTATGCCCACGAGTTAATTGGAGGGTCGGTAGTTGGTGAGGTTTTACGCGTGGGCATAAATGCCCACCCTACGGTTTTAGTAGGCGGCGGAGGATGTCGAAATATATTGCCATTAGTAAATCTAAATCAGCTACTGGGGTGTGCTCATCAATTTTGTGGATTGAGTGATTGAGTAGGCCCAGCTCAACCACTTGGGTTCCCAATGGTGCGATAAAACGGCCATCGGAGGTGCCGCCGCCGGTGTTCATTTCTGGGGAATAACCTAACAACCCGGTAACAGCCGCTTCAACCGCAGCGGTTAATGTACCAGCAGGGGTATAAAAAGGTTCGGCAGATACATTCCAGTCGAGTTGATAATTGCTGATATTCAAATCAGCGAGGATAGACTCCATTCGCTGTTTAAGATCAGCCTGCGGGGATACCGGGCCATTGCGTAAATTGAAGCGGGTCTCCGCAATCGCAGGAGTGACATTCGTGGCAATGCCACCTGCCTGCAATGCGGAAACCTGCAAACTGGTTGCCGGGAAGAGCGTGTCGCCCTCATCCCAGCGAAAATGGGTTACTACAGCTAAAAAGCCAGCTAACTTATGCGCCGGATTTTCGATCAGATGACCGAATGCGGTATGGCCTTGTTCGCCTTTAATAATCAATCTGGCGTTAATAGAACCACGCCTACCGACTCGTGCCATATCGCCGATGCGTTTGGAGCTTGTGGGTTCGCCAACCACACAATAATCGGGAATTCTATCCTGCTGCTTTAAAGCATCTGCAACCACACAGGTGCCATCAACTGCCGGACCTTCTTCATCGGAGGTAAGCAACAACTGCACACAGCCGAGATGATCGGGGAATTCCTCTACCAGGCGTTGCAAAGCAATCACCATGGCAGCCACCCCACCTTTCATATCCGCGCTGCCGCGGCCGTAGAGTATACCCTCATTGACCCGCGCTGCAAACGGTGGATATTTCCAACTGCTTTCATCACCAACTGGAACGACATCGGTATGCCCCAGCATTAAGATACTTGGCCCATTTTTTGGGTCGCCATGGCTAAGTAGAACATTGCTTACATCGCCACGCTTAAACCATTCACAAGTGAAGCCAAAACTGCTCAGATAGTCTGCTATTAATGCCTGACAGCCTTCATCTGCGGGCGTGATAGACGGCCTACGAATAAGATCACGGGTTAAATCCAGCACCATTGACATTATTTATGTTGCTCCAGTGTAGCCTGAACATCAGCTGTAAAACCGGGGCCGATAACAGCACCATCAACGACAAAAACTGGGCGCTTAACCAGCGTCGGATTATCCAATAACAGTGTTTTTAGATGCTCAGGATCAGGGTTTTGTTTATCCACATCGGATAAATTTCGCCAACTGGTGCTGCGCCGATTGAGCAATAGCTCAATGCTTGTTGATTGCAGCCAACTCTCTAAAGTTTCCCGAGAGAAACCTGCCTGCCTGAAATCATAGAATTGATATTCGATACCCTCGGCATCCAGCCAGCGCAATGTCTTGCGAACAGTGTCACATTGTTTAATTCCATAAACGCTTAGTGTCGCCATATTATTACTACTTACACAAGACTGAAAGAGTGCTGCAACTTATCCCCAAGGGATATCTCAATGTTATCACCCCGCTGCAGTTTTGACACGCCCGCAGGGGTACCGGTAAAGATCAGGTCACCGGCTTTTAGTTCAAAATATTTCCCGAGAGTTTCTAGAATTTCTGCTGTCGACCAGATCATTTGTGCGGTGCTGCCTTGCTGTCGAGTTTCTGAATTCACCTGTAACTGAATATCAAGTTGGTCAAAAGGCCCGGTGGCGGGAATAATGACAGAGATCGGTGCCGACTGATCAAAGCCCTTGGCCATATCCCAGGGCCGTGCCCGGCGCTTGGCTTCAGCCTGTAAATCCCGACGGGTAAGGTCTACACCTACGGCGTAACCATAGATACTTCCGTGATCACCCAAAGCTAATACTAGTTCGACTTCGTGGTGTAAGTTTTCCGTCATCGGGGGAAATTTTACCTTGTCCGACTGGGTTACAGCATCTGCTGGTTTAGAAAAGAAAAATGGCGGGTCACGCGAAGGTTCCGAGCCCATTTCACGAACATGATCGGCATAGTTTTTGGCAACACAATAAATACGATGCACAGGAAACCATTCGCCTTCAGTCGTTTTCAGCTGTGGATATTCCAGTTTGAACATTTGATGTTCCTCGTATTTTTCGATAATACAAATAGGCAGCAAGGCCAAAAGCAAATATATGATAAGCGCCCATCGTGGCTAAAACATTCGGCCAGATAGGACTGCTTGTAGACCAGTCCTGAGCTAGAGTCCAGTGGATATAGGCAAGCGTTAAAATAATAGCCAGCATCACCGCTATACCATCACCACGATCAAGTTCTCGTTGCTGCAGCTTGATCACAATAATTCGATATACAAACAGTAACACCAGAGCTACCGGTAGCATTAGCAAGATTACACCCAGCATATTAATACAACTCAGGCAAGTGCCCGGATACCCACTGCATGCCGAAGCCTGCGCATAAATGGCGTCGCATATTCCCGCGCTTTTTCAGCACCTCTCACCAACTCAGCTTCAATTTCAGCCGGATTAGCGATCAGAGCTTCATAATGTTCCCGCGCCTCAGTAAGCTCCGTATTTATAAGCTCAAAAACGATCTGTTTAGCCGCACCCCAGGCAATACCGTCTTGATATGCCTGTATCATTTCTACTTTTTGTTCGGCATCTGCAAAAGCCGAATAGATAGTCAGCAATGTAGAATCCTGCGGATCTTTAGGTTCACCCGGCTCCAAAGAATTGGTTTTGATTTTCATGATGGCTTTACGCAGCTTTTTCTCCGGCAACCACAATGGGATAGTGTTGTTATAACTCTTGCTCATTTTACGGCCGTCTTGACCGGGAATCAGTTTGCTATCTTCATCGATTACCGCTTCCGGCAAAGTAAAGTTTTTCCCATAGCTGTGGTTAAAACGAGCCGCAATATCCCGCGCCATTTCCAAGTGCTGCAATTGATCTTTACCTACCGGCACTTTATTCGCATTGAACATTAAGATATCCGCACTCATTAATATCGGATAATTAAACAAACCCATATTGATCGCATGATCCAAGTCTTCACCGGAAGTCTGGTTATCTTGTACCGCAGCTTTGTATGCGTGCGACCGGTTCATTAAGCCCTTGGCCGTTGAACAACTTAAAAACCAGGTTAATTCCGGAATTTCAGGAATATCTGACTGCCGATAGAAAACTGCTTTTGAAGTATCCAGTCCCAACGCCAACCAGGTTGCGGCGATTTCTAGGGTAGACTGCATCACCTTTTGTGGATCCACGGACTTAATTAGCGCGTGGTAATCGGCAAGAAAAAAATAACTGCTGACTGCAGGATCCTTGCTCGCAGCAATTGCCGGTTTAATTGCGCCGACATAGTTTCCCAGATGCGGGGTTCCACTGGTGGTGATGCCTGTAAGTATCGTTTGTTTATTCATTATAATAATTGCTACTGGTAATTTATTTCATTTTACGGGAACATGCATCAATGCACACCCAAAAATCGACCGCAGTTGATAATATTTACCCCGACCACGCAATCATTGCAACTTACCAGGCCGTTTTTGATGCGACTGCGCTCGCCTACCCAGCCGGCGGCAAGTCCTTGGATACCCGTGAATACCTACAAGCGATGACCCCTTAGGCGTATTTATCTACCTGTCATAACCAGCTATGTTATAAATAGAGCATGTGGTTTCTTATCCATAACCTAAGTTCAGTGAAAAACTCACTGCCCTTCAAACCCACCTCCACTAAAGTGCTTATGCTCTTGGTTTGCTGGGGTATTGGTTCAAGCACGCTAAACGCTGGCGAGCCTACCCAACTAAGCCCATTTCAGGCTGAACTCAACTCAGATCTGATCTTCCACGAAACCATAAGTGACTGTTATTTTGACCCGTTGACTGCGGATGAAACCAGGACTCGAATCGACTCCATACAGATTGGACTTAATATCGGCATTTGCCAAGCCGCCCGCTGGATCGATAGCCGTTTCGGCGATACCCACGCATTTCATGAAGAAGATATTTCCGGACGCGTGGCACTGGGAATTGAGTACAGCCGTTATGATGGCTTTGATTATAGTAGCCGTTTTCACATTCGCGCACCGCTCAACAACCTCAATAATAAACTCAATGTTTTCTTCGGACGCGTTGATGAAAATACCTACTTGCGTGATACCCAACCGGACTTACCCGGTGCTTTTCGCGATGGTATTTTCGGTGAGGATAATAGCTGGTTGCTGGGGCTTGGCTATCGCACTCAGAGTAATCGGAACAGAGGGTTTTCCATCTCAGTCGGGGCAAAACTACTTTTCGAGCCCTATGTGAAAGCCCGCTATCGTTACAATCGCAGCTTCAATGAAAAACAGTTTATGCGCTTTCGCCAGACGGCCTTCTGGCGTTCGGAGCGCGGTTTTGGAACCACCAGCCGATTAAATCTATTCCATAAAGCTGGCCCCGATAGTTTATTGCGCTGGGATAGCACCTTAACAATCGCCGAAGATATTGAAGGCGTAAAATGGTACACCGGCGGCACGCTGTATCACCGTATACATGGGAACCATGCTTTATCTACCCAACTGTTTATTCAGGGTGAAACTGGCAAGGAAGCCGATATACAGGATTATGGTCTGCACATGGTGATACGCCGACCAGTTGGTCGGGACTGGCTGTTTATTGAAGCAGGGCCCAGTGTAACTTGGCCGCGAGAAAGGTTCTCTGAAAAAAGGAAAATATCACTGGGTTTCTCTCTGCTGGTTGAAATGCAGTTCGGCGATTATAAATATTAAACTTCGGGAAGTAACCGAGCTTAACTGGCTAATCTGCCACAGAATGCACGGACAGAATAATAGGTCGGGTATCTTCATCAACCGCTACAAACGAAAGCTTACCGGTCATCGCTACAACCCGATCACCAGCATACATATCTTCCCGGGTAACGGTAACCATTACCCCGACACTGGTACGCCCGACATGCTCGATTTCACCCACCAGGTCGACAATACAGCCTGAGGGTATAGGCACCTTGAAGTCGATTTTATCCATTGAAACCGTCACCATATTCTGCCGAGTAAATCGGGTTGCGGTAATAAACCCGACTTCATCTAGCCACTGCATGGCGATTCCACCAAACAGGGTTTGGCGATTGTTGGTGGTAAACGGAAAAACTTGTTTGGTCACCTTGGTGATAGCACCTTGTTTTAATTCTTCGATATTTTGTTCAGGCATGTGTGGCCCCAATCAGTTCAATTATAAGCGCCTATAATTACACACAATGCAGTGTTACATTTCAACAGAAGCACTTAAATAGTTTTTATTTATAACAAATGCATAATGCATATCTATTGCCTATTGTAGTGCTATACTAAAAGAATGAATATTAGAGCTTTACAATATTTTGTCGCGCTTGCCGATTTGCGCAACTTCAGCCGTGCGGCGGAGGCCTGTTTTGTCACCCAACCAACACTCAGTATCCAAATACGGAAATTAGAAGAAGAATTGGGTGTGCAACTAATCGAGCGCGCACCGCGGAAAATTATGCTAACAGAGGTGGGTACCGATATCGCCGAACGCGCCCGCGAAATTATTCACGATGTCGAACAACTAAAAGCCATAGCTAGGCGGGCTACGGACCCCGGGACGGGAATATTACGGCTGGGCATCTTCCCTACACTTGCACCCTATCTGTTACCCCATGTTGTCCCCGGTATTCGCAAGGCATTCCCTAAGCTACAGTTACAGATGTTTGAAGAAAAAACAGCCGATGTATTGCAATTGCTAAAACGCGGCAAACTCGATGCTGGCATCCTTGCATTACCGGTTGATGAGGAACAGTTAAGTTTTGAAGTTTTGTTCGATGAACCTTTTGTAGCAGCCATGCCGGCAAGCCACCCGTTGGCTAACTCTAAATATCTTTCTCTAAATGACCTCCGAGGGCAGGATTTACTGCTACTGGAAGAAGGTCATTGCCTGCGCGACCACGCGCTTGAGGTTTGCTCCATGGTGAGTGCTACCGAAAAACTCAACTTTCAAGCAACCAGCCTAGAAACCCTGCGCATGATGGTCGCCGCCGATGTCGGAGTTACCCTGTTACCGGTATTGTCAGTTAAACCCCCGGTACCAAAAACTGAAAACTTGGCTCTGCGACCGTTTCAGCCCCCCGAACCCAAGCGCACACTGATTTTATGCTGGCGCCGCAGCAGTGCCATGACGGATTTTTTCAAACAGCTGGCTGAGTTGATTCGCCAGTTACCCGAGGAATTATTGACCACTAGCGCAGAGTGAGTTAACCCGTAGCGTGGGCATTTATGCCCACGCGTTAAACCTTGGTATATCAAACACGCTCAATTAATATGTTTCATCTTACGCGTGGGCATAAATGCCCACCCTACCAAACCCGGGAAACTTAGGGGTTTAGGCTTTCGAGTAGCTCATCATCCGAGCCTTCCGGAATGCCTTCAAATAACGGTGTACTCAAATAACGCTCGCCTGTATCTGGGAGTATGGCTAGAATACTGGAGCCGCTGGGAGCCGTTTCTGCCACCTTGATAGCCGCCGCCAAGGTAGCACCGGCCGAAATTCCGCAAAATATTCCTTCTTCAGTTGCCAACTCACGGGATGTTGCGATAGCGAGCTCATCATCTATATATACCGTGTCATCAAAAATATCTTTATTTAAAACCGAGGGTACAAAGTTGGGGGTCCAGCCCTGGATTTTATGTGGCTGCCAATCACCACCGGAAAGCACCGGGGCAACTGTGGGGTCACAGCTAATGACCTTGATATTCGGTCTTGCTGCTTTCAGAACTTCGCCAGTACCGGTCATGGTGCCACCAGTGCCCCAACCCGATACAAAGTAGTCGAGCCGTTGATTGGCAAAGTCTCGTAGTATTTCCGGTGCAGTGGTATTACGGTGATAGGCTGGATTAGCCTCATTATTAAACTGGTTGGCTAAAAACCAGCCATTGGCTTCGGCTAACTCCTCTGCCACTTTTAACATACCTGTGGCTTGTTCGGCAGCAGGTGTAAGGACCACTTTTGCACCCATGAAACGCATTAACGAACGGCGCTCCACAGAAAAAGATTCAGCCATTACCGCCACAAACTGATAGCCTTTTGCAGCACAAACCATTGCCAGGGCAATGCCGGTATTGCCTGATGTGGCTTCAATTACAGTTTGCCCGGGGCGTAAAAGCCCGCGATTTTCAGCATCTTGAATAATTGCAAATGCCAATCGGTCTTTTACTGATGCCATTGGATTAAATGCTTCAATTTTGACAAACAAATCAACATGCACCGGCGCCAAGCGATTAATTCGCACCACCGGGGTGTTACCAATTGTTGTTAATATTGAATCGTGGATCATAGTGTTTGCCTCTTTTGTTAGATCATCAGAGTCTATTCAACAAGTTCAGTGTAGCCTCTTTCAGTAATAAAAACAGGCTTAAAAGGTCACCCCTGATCACTGTAAATTTTGCAGCTGTTGTTGATTAAGAATGGCTCATCGTTTTGAGGTATCATTCCACCTTAAGTTCAATCTTGGCTCAATCATTTATTTTATATGTTGAAAATAGCTCTGGCACAATTCAATTTTGCGGTTGGCGATATCGACAACAACCTTGTACTATCGCGGAAATTAATCGCTGAAGCCGCAGCAAACGGTGCTGATCTAATTTTTTTCCCGGAACTCAGCCTAAGCGGTTACCCGCCGGAAGATCTGCTGTTGCGATCGGGGTTTATGGAAGCTGTAGAAGCTGCCTTAAAACAACTTGCCGCTGAAACCAACACTATTGATGTCATTATCGGCCACCCGAGTAACCGTTCAGGACAACGGTTTAATTGCCTCAGCTGGATATCCGCCGGCAGCATTCGCGCCACTTACCAAAAACAGCGCCTGCCCAATTATTTGGTGTTTGATGAACACCGGTATTTCCAGCAGGGAAACCATCCACTGGTCATCGATATCAAGGGGTATAAGCTTGGCTTACTGATTTGTGAAGACAGCTGGGATCCGCAGGTGGTTCACGCCTGTGTAGATGCTGGTGCCGAACTACTGCTGGTAGCCAATGCCTCACCCTATGCGCGTGGGAAATTTCCACACCGGCTAAATGACATGGGTGAGCGCTGCCAGGAAACTAACCGTCCGATGATCTATCTCAACACTAGCGGTGGTCAAGACGAACTGGTATTTGATGGTCGCAGCATGTTAATCAATGCTGAGGGTGAGCTCATTTCCAGCGGCCCCTTATGTGAAGACTCATTGCTCTATTGTCAGTTGGATAAATCCGGCTTACAAGCCGACTGGCCAGAGACTGAGTTAGCTGAGTTGGAAGAAATTTACCGGGTATTGGTAACTGGTCTACGCGATTATGTACACAAAAATGGCTTTAGTGAAGTGGTATTGGGTTTATCAGGAGGTATAGATTCTGCGCTGACTCTAATCCTTGCTCACGATGCCCTCGGTGCAGAGAATGTTCACACCATTATGATGCCTTCACGGCATACCAGCCAGCTTAGCCTGGATCTTGCGATTGAACAGGCGGATTTGCTTGGCATTGACCACCGGACGATTTCAATTGAACCCTCCTTCCGTGCATTCCTGGATTCACTTGACCCGGCCTTTACCGATCAAGCGACAGATATTACCGAAGAAAACATCCAGGCGCGCTGCCGTGGAGTTATTGTTATGGCACTATCAAACAAGTTCGGCTGGTTGCCGCTCAGCACCGGTAACAAGAGTGAACTTGCGGTTGGTTATTCAACTATTTATGGCGATATGGCAGGCGGTTTCGCACCCATTAAAGACTGCGCTAAAACTTTGGTGTTTGAGCTTTGCAACTTTCGCAACAGCGTTAGTCCAGCAATTCCACAGGCGGTTATCGATCGGCCACCTTCGGCAGAGTTGGCGCCGGATCAGAAAGATGAAGATTCGCTACCGCCATATCCGGTTTTAGATGCAATCCTTGAGCAATATGTAGAACAAGACCGTTCAGTCAAAGAGATTGTAGCCCAAGGTTTTGACCCGGCTACAGTTGAGCGAGTTGCCACGATGGTATTAATGAATGAATACAAACGCCGCCAAGCAGCACCCGGCGTGCGCATTACCGCCCGGGCTTTCGGCCGCGACCGGCGTTACCCAATCACCTCTGGTTGGCGGGATAGGCTTTAATACTGGAAGGTCAGAGTCCAGCACCAAGACCCCAATATATCGCTGGCGCATCACTGGGACAGATTTCACCGGAAAAACGCAAATTGACATTATTACATTTGCAATTACCCAATATGGGTATGCCAATAACAGTTACAAACAATATAAAAAAGACCAGCATGGCTGATGCATTGTTTTCAACTAGCCAGCAAAGGGTTTTGGCCTATATCTACGGTCAACCTGAAAGAAGTTTTTATGCAACTGAATTAATCCGACTGTCCGCAGGTGGTTCTGGAGCTATACAGCGTGAACTTGCTCGTCTGGAGGACAGCGGTCTTGTTACAGTATCTCGTATTGGCACACAAAAACATTATCAGGCCAATCTTGAGTCGCCCATTTACCACGAGTTAAAAGCTATTGTACAAAAGACTATTGCGCTGGGGGAGCCACTAAAAACAGCATTGGAGCCGCTACAAAATGAAATTGATGCTGCTTTCATATACGGCTCAGTAGCTAAACGAACCGACCATGCTACAAGTGATATTGATCTGATGATTATCAGCGATACCCTGAGCTATGCTGATGTCTTTGGCACATTGGAAAAAATATCTGGAGTTGTCGATCGCGTGATCAACCCTACCGTATATTCCTCAAAAGAATTTAGACAACGAATTAAACAGGGGAATTCATTTATTAAACGAATTTTGTCACAAGAAAAGCTTTGGATAATAGGTCAGGAAAATGATATCCCAACTGCATAATTTGACCGGCCCCACTGGTGCCCACGCAACGAAATCATAAATACCCAAGAAACAGGTTCTGGGTTGGCTCGCTTTTTACGCGTGGGCATAAATGCCCACGCGTGCTTAAGAAAGGCGCTCGAGAATTGCCTGGCCTAGATCTGCCGGTGAGCGTACTGTTGATACATTAGCTTCTTCCAATGCTGCATACTTAGCATCAGCGGTGCCTTTACCACCAGCAATAATAGCGCCGGCATGGCCCATGCGTTTGCCCTCAGGTGCGGTAACACCGGCCACATAGGCGGCAACTGGTTTGGTTACATAATCGGAAATAAATTCAGCTGCTTGTTCTTCAGCATCGCCACCGATTTCGCCAACCATGATGATGCCTTCGGTTTCCGGGTCGTCTTGAAACAATCGTAAGCAATCAATAAAATTCATACCGTTAATCGGGTCGCCACCAATACCAATACAAGTGGTCTGGCCCAAACCTACAACAGTGGTCTGATAAACCGCTTCGTAAGTCAGTGTGCCTGAACGGGACACTACACCCACTTTGCCTTTCATGTGAATGTCACCGGGCATAATTCCGATTTTACATTCACCCGGGGTAATAATGCCGGGGCAATTCGGGCCGATCAGCCAGGTGTCTTCCATTTCTGAAATCACCGCTTTGGCACGAATCATATCCAGCACTGGTATGCCCTCAGTAATCGCTACAATAACCCGAATACCCGCATCGGCGGCTTCAAGGATAGCATCGGCCGCAAACGGTGGGGGCACATAAATAACGGTAGCATTGGCTCCGGTTTCACTGACTGCGTCTTTGACCGTATCAAATACTGGTAAATCCAAATGCGTACTGCCGCCTTTGCCCGGAGTTACCCCACCAACCAGCTGTGTACCGTAAGCAATGGCCTGTTCGGAGTGGAAAGTACCCTGTTTGCCGGTAAAACCCTGGCAAATCACTTTGGTGTCTTTGTTTATTAATACACTCATTTCAGTATTCCTATGCCGCTCGCTGCCGCGATAGCTTTTGCTGCCGCGTCGTTTAAATCGGATGCGGTAATAACCGCCTGTCCACTATCTGCTAATAACTGCAGGCCTTTTTTAGCGTTGTTACCTTCCAAACGCACTACTATGGGCACTTCAACACCTACATCCCTGATGGCCTGGAGGATACCCTCGGCTATCAGGTCACAGCGGACAATACCACCGAAAATATTGACTAAAATTGTATCCACAGTATCGCTGGATAAAATCAGTTTGAAAGCATTGGCAACCCGTTCCGCATCAGCCGTACCACCTACATCTAAAAAGTTAGCCGGCTCGCCACCGTTAAGTTTAATAACATCCATAGTTGCCATCGCCAGGCCGGCACCATTAACCATACAAGCAATATTGCCATCAAGGGTGACATAGTTAAGGTCATATTTCATCGCTTCAACTTCGGCAGGGTCTTCCTGGGAATCATCGCGCATGGCTTCCAAATCCGGATGCCGGAACATGGCGTTATCATCAGAATTGATCTTCGCATCCAGTGCGCAAAGATTACCTTCACCATCAATAATCAGTGGATTAACTTCAACCAGACTGCAATCCAGATCGATAAATAATTGATACAAGCTCATCATAATTTTGCTCATCTGACGAACCTGCAAGGCATTCAAACCCATACCAAAGCCCATCTGCCGGCACTGGTAAGGCATCAAGCCTACGGTATTATTAACTTGCACCGTAATAATTTTTTCTGGCTCAGTTTCAGCCACATGTTCAATATCCATGCCGCCAGCGGCAGAACCCATAAAGGTGATGCAGCGATTGGCCCGGTCTACCAACACAGAAAGGTAAAGCTCTTCGGCAATGTCCGTTGCCTCAGCGATTAATACTTCATTCACCGGCAATGCCCGCCCGCCCGTTTGATAAGTGGTGATTGTCATACCCAGCATTTTTTCCGAAAGATCACGCACTTCCTCCAGCGAATTAGCCAGCTTAACCCCACCAGCTTTACCGCGGCCACCAGCATGTACCTGCGCTTTTACCACCCACATCTCACCACCCACCTTTTTGGCAGCTTCCACAGCCTCATCGGCGGTTCTGGCAATTTCACCCGCAGGTACGGGAATAGCGTAACGCTCAAACAGTTCTTTTGACTGATATTCATGAAAATTCATAGTGTTACCTCTGGTTTCAGTTAACTACAACAGTCAACTGCGGAGTCCGGGGGACGGCTATATCTGAAAACGAACAGTAGTATGGCAGACAAAGCGATAAAATCAGTGGATATTTTCGCTTAAAAGTGAGCTGGTAGCAAAGGGAAATGCGGCTTTTTAGGCTTTTGTTTAAGAAAAAAGCAAGTTTAGCCAAAATTACCGATAGATATTCTTCCGATGGCCAATGCGAACCACCAATACAAACAAGGACATCGTCACGAAATTTGCAAATTAATCGATAATCGCCGACACGGTATCGCAGCCCATGTTCTGCATATAATCACTTAATCGTCATAACTTCCATATAACGAGTAACTTTCGTGACTACAATGCCACTGAAAATCAGTAACCACCCTACTTCCAGTAGTATTAGCCCAGCGGGTTATGGTTTGCTTTAAAACTTCCTAGTTTATTGGCGCAACCATTATTCAATTTTTAGCGTATCATCAATAGTGCGATTAATAATACTTTAACGAGATAAACCATGACCACAATTACTGCTAACGAATTAAAAACCAAGGGTGTTTCCATACTCGAAAATACGCTTATTGATGCAGACGAGGCGGTTATTACCGTTCGTGGTAAAGAAAGATTTGTTGTTATCAATCTCGAAAAATACAATAAGATCAGAGAATATGAATTAGAAATTGCAGTGTTTGAAGCGAAAGCGGATATCTCTGCAGGCCGTGTTCACCAAGAAAGCGTGGATGAACACATGCAGCGTGTAAGCAATTAATGGTTTATACCCTTATTTACCCTGAAACATATATTAAAAAAACCAAAATACTCTTGCGCAAACACCCAGATATTCATAATCAATATCGCAAAACGCTTCAGCTTTTGGAGCTTAACCCACGCCACCCATCTTTGCGTTTACATAAACTTGAAGGGCGTCTGCAACACTTATCCTCAGTATCTATCAACATGCACTACCGCATTGTTCTAGAGTTTATCATTCAAGATAAAGAAATAATTCTGATCAATATTGGAGACCACGGGCAGGTTTATTAATCAAAAACTTGTTCTGGTTACTGGGTGCCATTGATGGACATGCAAAAAACTTTAGTATATTCCTTAAACAAGGGGGGAGGTTTAAGCTAACCCCTATCTACGATGTTATGTCCGCTTATCCCCTTGCTGAAAAGCACCAACTTGATTACCAGAGAGTTAAAATGGCGATGGCCTTGCATGGAAAAAATACCCACTACCACTGGCAAAACATACGGCCACGGCATTGGTTCGCTGAAGCTAAGAGAGTTGGTTTTCCTGCAAGCCAAATGGAAGAAATCATTGAACAAACACACTCAAAACTGGATAAAGTAATTGATATAATCTCAACAAAACTACCTAATACCTTTCCTGAAAATATCTCACAAGCGATTTTTCAAGGAATGAAAAAAGCTGCCGCTAAGCTTTAATGGCGGGCATAATATAATCTGCCGAAGGGTTTGGAATCAACAGAAGACCGCCGTGGGTATTTTCTCAACACCAACAGCTTTGAGAAAATGCACGAGCGCTGCTATTACCACTTGTGGTATATTCAAATTATCCTATTAGACCTTTGACAAATTCATCAAAGCTATAATCATGGTCAGTGAACAAGGGAGGAACGCCCATTAAATCGAGGGGAATCGATTAAACTGGGTTAGAGGGATATGGGCAAATGACCCCAGGTCTACCAGACACCACAGAACGCCACTGGAAAGTTAGTAACTACCCTAGCTCCAGAGCATTAGCTCGGCGGGTGATGGTTTACTTTAATATTTTTCGCTTTATTATCGCAACCGTTATTCTGTTTTTGGTGTTTTCAGCTGCCGCTCAATCTGTGCAGGCTGAGTTGCTGAGCTTTGCTAGATCGGCGGCTATCGTCTATTTCGCTGATAGTTTGCTAATGATCGCCCTGCTCAGCCGCAACCCCGAACAACCACACATACTCGGGAGGTTTGCTTTTATTGTCGACATCCTTGTCGCCATGTTCTTAATTTACACCCTCAATAGCCTCACTATCGGTACCGGTATGCTGTTGGTATTCTGGTGCTGCGCTACAGCAATCATCCTGCCGCGCGGCTTTGCTTTCACGCTCGCGGCTTTTTCGAGCATCTTTATAATCACATTTACTGGCTGGGGTCTACTCACCGGTGGCAGCGTAAGCCACGACCTGCTCACTGCGGGTATATATGCTGCCAGCTGCTTCTTCGGCGCACTAATTTTCAGCGCTCTAACCCGTTGGAGTCAGCAATACGAACTACTGGCAGAGCAAAATGTTGTTGATCTGCGTAATATGGAACAGATTAACGAAATCGTTATCCGGCGAATGAGAACCGGTGTTGTGGTAGTCGATCATGCGGGTGAAATTCGTTTGATGAATGAATCTGCCTGGTTTTTACTCGGATCTCCCAGCACCTCAAATACTAATTTATCAACGATTGCCCCGCGGTTAATGAAGTTATTGCGCCGTTGGCATACCGGTAAAAAAGTCACCGATGAACCTGAATCCCTGGTTCCGGGTCATTCACCGGTGATACCACAGTTTATTACAATACCCGGCACCCATAGCGAAGCAACCCTAGTGTTTTTACAAGACACCAGCAAAGTATCCCGCCAGGCAAGCACCATTGCCACCGAAACCCTGGCTAAGTTATCCGGAAGTATCGCTCATGAAATTCGCAACCCGTTGGCAGCGATGGTTAATGCCAGCGAGCTGATGCAGGAGTCTGAGCAAACCAACCCGGAGGATAAGCAACTTTTGGATATTATCACTAATCAGGGCGAGCGAATAAACAGCATTATCGAAAACATACTGCAACTCGCGCGGCAGAAACGCTCCCGACCGGAGGTGATTCAACTCAACCTTGAGTTGCAAAGCCTAGTGGTAGATTACCGTAAAATGATGCCAGAGAATGGCTTGGCTATAACCCTGAACCTGCTTCCTCAACCTGCTTATATTTTATTCGACCGCAGTCAGTTCCAGCAGGTTATTCATCAATTATTGGAAAATGCTTTAACTCACGCACACCAGCCTAACCAGAACACTGAAGTCACCATCTCGCTCGATACAAAACACGGTTCCGGGCATATTGTTCTTGATTTCGAAGATAACGGACCGGGTATATCGACAAATATGATGGCAAATATTTTCGAACCCTTCTGTTCAAGCCACAAGCAGGGGTCTGGGCTGGGTTTATATATTACCCAGCAACTCTGCTCTATTAATCAAACGGAACTTAGTACAATCTCCTCCTCTGACAGTGGCGCACTGTTTCGCCTAGTCATTCCAGGTGCCAGCCATGAACAAAAGCTCGCTAAACAGGCGCAAAATCAATAAGCAGGCTGTAACTCGATTCATTCAAAGCTATAATGAATAAAAACAAACTGCAAAAGTCGGAATAAAACATATTTCTTTCACTAATACTGGGGGCATCATGTCTGAAGCAATAAAACAACGAATTCTGGTCATAGATGATGAGCCGGATATTCTTACACTACTGGATATGACCCTTTCGCGGATGGGGCTTGCCGTTACCACAGCGGCTGATTTAACCGCAGCCCGAAAAAAACTGAAACAGCACACTTTCGATTTTTGCCTAACAGATATGAAACTTCCCGATGGCAATGGCCTAGATCTGGTTGAAGAAATATCCAAACAATACCCCGACCTACCAGTAGCCGTACTCACCGCCCATGGCAGTATTGAGGATGCCGTTACCGCCCTAAAATATGGCGCATTCGATTTTGTTTCCAAACCTGTCAATATTAAAGACCTGCGTCGCCTTGTAGGAGTTGCGCTTAAACTCCGCCCGCTGGGAAGTGATGAACAGCAAGATTCGCTCTCAACTGCGCACGCCGAAAAACTTAAAGGTCTTATCGGGAAATCACCAGCAATGGATAAAGTCCGGCGTTTGACTATAAAACTTGCCCGCAGCCAAGCACCGATCTTTATCAGCGGCGATTCCGGCACCGGCAAGGAATTGGTTGCGCACTTCATACATCAGCTAGGGCCACGCGCAGAAGGACCCTTCGTGCCTGTAAATTGCGGGGCGATACCCGCCGATTTAATGGAAAGTGAATTTTTCGGACATACCAAAGGCAGTTTTACCGGCGCACATGAAGACAGCCCAGGCTTATTCCAGACTGCCAACGGTGGCACACTGTTTCTCGATGAGGTCGCCGACCTGCCATTAGCAATGCAAGTTAAGTTGTTACGGGTAATCCAGGAAAAGCGCGTCAGAGCGATTGGTGCGGTCAAAGAACGCGCTATTGATGTGCGCATCCTCAGCGCCAGTCATAAAAGCTTAAAACCTTTGGTCGACAGTGGCCAGTTCAGGAATGATTTATATTTTCGCCTAAATGTAATTGAATTACACATGCCGGCCCTACACCAACGACCGGAAGACATACCGCTATTGTTAAGGCACTTTATCCGGCATCTGAGCGATGAATTCGGCCTAGATAGACCACCGGAATTCAGCGCTGAGGCAACATCTGCACTACTGGCACACCATTACAGTGGCAATGTTAGAGAGTTAGTTAATATCCTGCAACGCGCCCTAACGCTAGGCGATGGTAATAAAATTAATGTTGAGGACCTAATGCTCGAACAAAATGAGTCATCAGTGGAATTACTAACAGCTGATTCCAGCAACGGCCCCACGCCGGAAAACCTAGATGATCATATGGAAGGTATCGAAAGAGAAATCCTAAAAAAAGCCCTAGAAGAATGCCACTACAACAAAACCGCAACCGCGAAAAAACTCGGCATATCTTTTCGCTCCCTGCGCTACAAGCTAAGCAAATACAACATCCAGTAGATACTATGAAAGCCACTTGAGTCATTTGTTTTCTCCGATTTTGTTTGGATCTTAGAGGATGCGACTTTTGTGGCTTTCATAGTATCTACTGACAAATATTGTCACTTTACGACGGTCATGGCCATTGAAAACCCTAGTCGATTAAACCAAGAAAATAAACACACCTAGTAATACCAGCACATCTAGCCACTAGTGTATATCTGGCATACTAATTGCATTAAGTATCTCGCTGGTACTAGAAGGAATTAGCAAAAATGGATTTACCAGTAAGTTGCTAAGGGAGTTAGCAGTTAGTAAGGGAGTTTTAACACCTGGCGACAGGTATTGAAGCGAAAGTAAGGGAGCTGGAGCAAATGGGGATTTAGCATCAGCAAGCCGAGCGGCGTGGATGTACGATTTCACGCCGCACTTTCGGTTTTTGCAAAAATGAAGTATCGTTAGTGTGTTGCCATGGATGTGCAACATATAATTATTATTGGATCAATTATGCCCGGGAGGGCCAAACTTATGAACATGACTAACTTAAAGAACATTAAAAACTACAGAAGCCAAACTGGTTTTACCTTAATCGAATTGATGATCGTTGTAGCAATTATCGCTATCCTGATCGCACTTGCAATTCCTGCTTACCAGGATTACACCATCCGTACAAAGAACGGTGAAGCCATTGCAGTCTCCGGTGGCGCAAAACTTGCGATCGCAGAAACTTGCCAGTCCACTAATAGTACTAACGATAATGGTTATACTTTTGCATCAAGCAAATATGTAACCTCGGTACTTCTAGGGGGCACATGTGCTGCACCAACAGTTACCGCTCTTAGTGCAAATACCGGCGGTAGTGCTACTACCTTCCTATTTACAGGCAACTATGCTGTAAACACAGGTAGAATTGATTGGGCATGTACTTCAACAGGAGCTGCAAGCATAGCTCAAATACCACAAGAATGCCGTTAAGTACAAAATAGCAACACCTAAAAACCCTCGCTACGGCGAGGGTTTTTTTATTTTCAAAACCATACATTTACAGCTAGAATAGTAATCGAGTACATTAAACTCAAATTCAAGTTATAATTGCTGCGCAAACATAGGGATAATGTGCGCATACTAGAAACTAAATAAACTGCCGACTTATATACCTGGGGGATGACCAAACAGGGCAAGCGCAGGAGACCGGGGAGTAATAATGAACACGGATGTAAAAACCACCGTACACTTAAATGGCCTTGCGCGCCGCCTAGTTGATAATGGACTTGTCGATGCAACTACAATCCGTGAAGCCACCCATGCAGCCAACCACAATAGCTCAACCCTCCTGAGCCATTTAATTCAGCATGATATGGTGCCGGTAGATCGTCTTGCCTTCGCCGCCGCTTCCGAATTTGGCATTCCATTGATTGACATTTCCGCTCTTGATCTTAAAAACGCCCCCACTGGCCTGATCAACGAGAAACTCCTCCACCGGCATAAACTGTTACCTGTATTTGTGCGCGGAAAAACTCTTTTTGTGGCAACCGCCGACCCTACTAATCAACTGGCACTGGATGAGGTTTCGTTTAATTCGGGTTTAATCGTAGAGCCATTAATTGTTGCCGCTGACTCCTTAGATTCTGCCATCGATAGCGCCGGCAATGCTCAAGAAACCAGTTTTGATGAGTTTTCCGAAGATGATGATGACATCCTCAGTAACTTAGAAGTCGATGCCTCAAGCCAAGAACAAGATTCTGAAGATAGCGCTATCGATGAGGCACCGGTTGTTCGATTCGTCAGCAAAATACTACTGGATGCTATCCGCAAAGGAGCATCTGACATCCATTTTGAGCCTTATGAAGATAATTATCGGGTGCGCTACCGCCTGGATGGTGTGCTAAAACAGGTTGCTACGCCGCCCAACTTAATGTCCCGGAGGATAGCCTCCCGCCTGAAGGTAATGGCGCAACTGGATATTGCTGAACGACGCGTTCCCCAAGACGGCCGAATAAAGCTTAGCCTTTCAAAGAAAAAATCTATTGATTTTCGAGTCAGCACTCTGCCCACTTTGTTTGGCGAAAAAATTGTGCTGCGAATTCTCGACTCTTCCGTTACAAAACTTGGAATTGAAGTATTAGGTTTTGAGAAAAAACAACAGGAAGATTTCCTTCATGCGGTTAATAAACCCTATGGAATGGTTTTGGTAACCGGGCCAACGGGCAGTGGTAAAACTGTTACCCTGTATACTGCTCTAAATATCCTAAATGATGGCGGTCAGAATATTTCCACGGTTGAAGATCCGGTTGAAATACGCGTTGAAGGGATTAATCAGGTACAGCAAAATACAAAAGCAGGCCTGACTTTTGCGAAAGCTCTACGGTCATTCTTGCGCCAGGACCCAGATGTAATTATGGTTGGCGAAATACGCGATTTGGAAACCGCAGATATTGCAGTCAAAGCGGCGCAAACCGGTCACCTCGTGCTCTCCACCTTACATACCAATGACGCTTCAGAATCTATTACTCGTCTTGCACAAATGGGCGTTGCCGCTTTTAATATTATTTCCGCGGTAAATGTCGTTCTAGCCCAACGACTGGTGCGGGTATTGCACAAATGCAAACATATTGAGGAAATACCTGCTGCCGCACTACAAGAAATAGGCTATAGTGAAGAAGAGGTCAATAGCAACATTACAATATATGCACCTACAGGATGTAGTGCCTGCAATGATGGCTACCGAGGCCGTAGTGGTATTTTTGAAGTAATGCCAATTACAGCCGAGCTAAAAAGCATTATTCTCAAGGGTGGTAACGCTTTGAAAATTAGTGCCCAAGCACGCAGTGAAGGGATTATCGACTTACGCCGGGCAGCTTTAAACAAAGTCAGTATCGGGGTTACCGGCCTGGCTGAAATAAACCGTGTAACAAAGGACTGATTATCATGGCGAACAATACAACAGAACTGGAAGTGTTTCTCTGGGAAGGCCGGGATAAACGCGGAAAAAAACTTAAAGGCCAACAAACGGGTCGAAATCAAAATCTCATACGAGCCGACCTACGCCGCCAAGGAATCACCCCAACACGAGTGCGGCGTAAACCTAAGGCACTATTTGGGGCCGCCGGTCGGCGTATTACAGCTAAAGAAATAGCTATTTTTTCGCGCCAGTTTGCCACTATGCTTAAATCCGGTGTGCCACTGGTAGGCTCTTTAGAGATTATTGAACATGGTAGCGCGAACCCGCGAATGGCTAAAATGATTGGTGACATTCGCCGCGATATTGAAAGCGGGTCGACCCTAGCCGAAGCTTTAGCCAAGCACCCGGTACAGTTTGATGAACTCTATCAAAACCTAGTTAATGCAGGGGAACAGGCGGGTGTTCTTGATGGTTTGCTGGAGTCTATAGCAAGCTATAAGGAGCGTATGGAGAGCATAAAAGGTAAGATAAAAAAAGCACTTTTTTATCCGGCTGCGGTTATTGCTGTCGCCTTTTTGGTTTCCGGAATTTTACTTGTTTTTGTTATACCGATGTTCGAAGAAACTTTTCAGAGTTTTGGTGCAGACTTACCTGCGTTTACCCGGTTTATCGTAGATATCTCCCGATCGGTCCGCGATTATGGCCTGCTCTACTTTCTGGTTATAGCGGGTACTATTGCTGGTCTGCTTTATTTCAAAAAACGCTCACTTGCCTTCCAGCACTGGATAGATAGGGTCAGTTTGAAAATCCCCATCATCGGCTCGATTTTGCAAAAGGCAGCCCTGGCTAGGTTTGCCAGAACTTTAGCTACTACATTCGCGGCTGGCGTACCTTTGGTAGATGCACTCAAAATCGTTTCAAAATCCACAGGCAACGCAGTCTATAACGCTGCTACCGCTGAAATCAGAGAAGATGTTGCTGTAGGCCACACCCTGAAATTGGCAATGGAACAAACCGGCGTTTTCCCACATATGGTTATACAAATGACTGCTATTGGTGAAGAAGCCGGCTCATTAGATGACATGTTGAATAAGGTCGGAGACTTCTATGAAGAAGAAGTTAACGATGCCGTTGATGCAATGTCCAGTCTTATCGAACCCATGGTTATTGTCATTATTGGTGGCATGGTCGGTAGCATGGTTATAGGTATGTATCTGCCTATTTTCAAGCTCGCCGCGGTGATGTAGACCTTTAATCAATGCAGATATTTACTGATCTGGGGCAGCTTATGTCCCAGAATTCCTTACTACTACTCAGCCTCACCGCAGTTTTCGGACTGATGGTGGGGAGTTTTCTCAATGTTGTTATCCTACGCCAACCCAAACGGATGTTTTTTGAATGGCGGCAGCAGTGCCAACTGCTACTCGACAGTGATAAGCAAGTATCCGCGAATGAAAATAAAACTGCAGCAGAAGCGGACCCAATAAAAGCGCCTCCCGGTATTGTAAAACAACGCTCTTTCTGTCCATCGTGCGAGCATCAATTATCTGCCCTGGACAATATCCCACTGTTCAGTTATCTGTTTCTGCGTGGTTGTTGCCGCTATTGTAAAAAAAGAATATCAATACGCTACCCGCTGGTCGAATTATTAACGGCACTGGTATCTGCCCTTGTGGTTTGGCATTTTGGGTATTCCATCGAAGCGGTTTATGGCCTGATTTTCAGCTGGGTACTCATCGTACTTTCCGGTATAGACATAGACCATCAATTACTACCGGATGATATTGTATTACCACTGCTTTGGATCGGCTTAATTATTAGTCTAAGCGGAGTTGGAGTATCCCCAAACGATGCCATAATTGGTGCTGTTGCCGGGTATCTAATCCTATGGTCTATATACCAGCTGTTTAAACTACTAACCGGAAAGGAAGGCATGGGTTATGGAGATTTTAAATTACTAGCTGTCTTAGGTGCCTGGTTAGGATGGCAAATGCTACCGCTTATTGTCTTGTTATCTTCCCTGCTTGGGGCGGTAATCGGCGGAATCCTGCTAATTATTAGACGCAAAGGCAGCCAACCAATTCCTTTTGGTCCCTACTTGGCAATAGCGGGTTGGACAGCATTATTGTGGGGTGATAAGTTAACCGGATTTTACCTTAGTTATTTTAGATTGTGAAACAAGTCAAAAAAATCTGGAAATACGAGCTTTCGTTGTTAATGAAAGCATAAAAAGTTTAAAACCAAAAGTTTCTTATCTCTTTGATCAGTACCATACACTTGCTGACAAACTATAAAATATTCTTCTAACAATCTGAGCACCTCTATGAGCTGGTTCGAATACACTGAAAATAGAAAAAAATTCATCCTTATCTGCATTACTGTTCTTTGCGTAGCAATTTTACTATTGACTGCGCGAAGAAATGTAATCTCATTGGATGCATACTGGCACCTGAAAACAGGTCTAGACTGGCTTAATCACGGCCTTAGCCCCTGGATTGACCACTTTAGCTTTACCTACCCAGGTGAAGAAATATCAGCTTCACCCTATCTATTTCAAGGATTAATTGCACTTCTAGTCAGTCAATTCGGATTAGAACCGGGATTTCAAATATTTCGACTCGTCAGTTCATTGAGCCTATTTATATTATTTTTTGCATTCTTGCGGCAGACAAAATCCAGCGCTCTGGTTTACCTAATTGCGCTACCAGTGATAGTTGTCCTGTTGCAATACAGGGCAACTGTGCGCCCGGAACTGATTAGTTACAGTTTTTCAATCTTGGCTATCATGTTGTATTACGATGCCGGTAAGCAGTTAAAAACCATCAATTTAATGCTTATGACCGGCCTGATTTTACTGTGGTCAAATTATCATTCACCGCTGCTCGGTTATATTATTTTCTTTGGTTATTTTGTAGATGTAGCCCTTGAGCAGCTAAAAAACCGAGCGCCATCAAGGGACTGGTTTAAGTGGTTACTTTCTGGGCTTGTTTTATTGATGGTTGGTTTTTTAACCCCTCAACTACAACACCCCCTGATGGGTCTATTTACATTCTCCCCAGAATGGAAAGAGATGATTCAGGAATACACACCTACCTACATTTTACACAACAATAACCCGATGATGTATGTACTTGCTCTACTTGGTGCGCTTACTACAGCGTTATTGGTTTGGCAGAAACGTTTTGGCTTACTGATCGTTTGCTCTGTCTTTATTTACAGCGCCGTAACTATGATTAGAATGGTGACTCCAGCCGGCATCATAATGATAAGCATACTCATTTGGGTATTGAGTGAAATTGATATTCGTGTGTTTTTACGAAAAATCCCAGCTTTAGCCTCGCATCTCATCGGCATAACGCTACTTGCTGTTTTTTCCCTCGCACTTTGGTCTGGTATTGTTACTGCGCGCGAGTTTATGGAGGAAAATAAAAAAACATCATTGCGTTACCCATGGGATATAACAAATTATATTTCAGAGCATAAAATTAAAGGTAGAATCTTTAATGACTACGGAATGGGGGGGTTTTTAATCCACGAGCTTTCACCGGTTAACCCGGTATATATAGACGGACGCACAAATATTCTTTACCCGATTGAGCATTTTAAGAGTTATACAAACTCTTTGCGCGACGCTAAATATTTACAGTCTGAGGTCGATAAATATGAAATTAGATTAATAATAATACCAAACGGACACATGTATAACACTCTTGTCGCAGATTTGGCAGAAATTCACTTGGATTTTGTTGGTGCCAGTTATTCTCTCTATCGACGGGAAAACCCAAATTTTTCCTTATTTGGTGAACTACTAGCGTATCCGGCCTGTTACAGGCCCGAACTTATCAATCAACTTCAGGTTGAAGCAGAGTTAGCTAACAATATTTTACCCACCTACTCCCCCTTGTTACCGTTTATGGCCTCTGTTCTGTCATATTCGAAGGCTGACAATAAAGCAAAATACTTACTCAGCCAGATTGAAATAGAAAAATGGGATGATTTTCATCTAAGATATAATGGCTTCCAAGCATTGCAACAAGGTGAGGATTTACTAGTAATCGATACTTTTAGACATCTAAATCGGTTTGTACTAAAAGACTACCTGGTTACGGCCCTTGCAAATATTCGACTTGGCCGCTGGAAAATAGCTGAAAAGTCACTTTACGATGCATCGATAGTCAACTGGGCAAGCATCAACTATGCTGACAAAATTATAATGCACACACTTCTTGACCACATCGGTAAAAACAAAATATTTGAATTTATGGATAAAGGGTTTCTTAAACGCCTGACAGAAGCAACAAACCGAAGCTTTTCGGAAGTAATTGCTGCCCCTCTGCCTGGTTACAACTCTTTCTGTCCGAGGGAGCCAACTGTCAGCAATTATGTTGCTGACTGAAAAAATAGTTTTTAAAACAATACAGGCTAAAGGTGTCTGATACAACCTTCTTAATTGATCCATCAACTAGGATTCCGGATTCAGCCATTCGCTTGCCTAGTCAGTGACAAAGGCTACGAGATGAAGTGCTTTATAAAGATGCTCAACATATAATAAATACTTGGTGATTAAACTTGACTAAGAAAATTGCAATTTTACAATCCTGCTATATCCCATGGAAGGGCTACTTTGATTTAATAAACTTAGCTGATGAGTTTGTCTTATTCGATAATGTTCAGTACACACGCCGTGATTGGCGGAATAGAAATCTCATAAAAACCAGTAATGGCTTGCAGTGGTTAACCATTCCAGTAAGTGTAAAAGGAAAGTATAAGCAACTTATATCTGAAACTAATATTAGCAATCCAAATTGGTCCCGCAAACATTGGAACACAATTAAACAGTTTCACCGCAAGTCTAAATTTTTCTCCGCATACGAAGCGAGGTTCGAAGAGTTATACTTGAATGAACTAGCAAGTAAAACAGCTTTAAGTGATATTAATCGCATACTGATAACTGAGATCAATAATATACTTGGTATTTCAACTTTAATTTCTACTGCACAAGATTACTCTAAAATGACAGGACAAAACGAACGACTAATCAGTATATGCAAGGAATCAGGCTCTAGTATCTATATTACTGGGCCTGCGGCGCGCGGATATTTAGATGAAGAATTATTTAAAGCTGAGGGCATTAGTATTCAGTGGATGAGCTATAGCGGGTATGCAAAGTACGAACAGTTATACGGCGATTTTGAACACGGTGTTTCGATTTTGGATTTAATATTTAACATAGGGAAGGATGCTCATAATTATATGAACTCCTTTAAGCAAGTGTTATGAAGGTATCAATTGTTACAACTCTATACAACTCCTCGTTGCATATGATGGAATTTTACACAAGAATTTCAACTGTAGTCAGACCTATTACCAATAATTATGAAATAATTTTCGTTAATGATGGATCGCCAGATAATTCAAATGAAATAGCGCGAGACATTGTAGATGCTGATCCGAAAGTAAAGTTAATTGACCTTAGCCGGAATTTTGGCCACCATAAAGCTGTAATGGCTGGTCTAAATCATGCATGTGGCGATTTGGTGTTTTTAATAGATTGTGATTTAGAAGAAGCACCAGAATTGTTAGGCTTATTTTACAGCGAAATGAAAAAAGCGACTGATTTGGACGTTATTTATGGGGTTCAAAAAGAGAGAAAAGGCGGTGTTATTGAGAAGTACGGTGGCAAAATATTTTACAAGCTTTTCAACAAAGTTTCTGAGTTTAAAGTCAATGAAGGGGCTTTGACAGTCCGTTTAATGAGCAAACGCTTTGTA
This sequence comes from Lysobacterales bacterium, assembly GCA_021648045.1. Classification (GTDB taxonomy): domain Bacteria; phylum Pseudomonadota; class Gammaproteobacteria; order Xanthomonadales; family SZUA-36; genus SZUA-51. The sequence continues at coordinate 54,551 of JAKITM010000001.1, read as the reverse complement.
AGCTCCATAAATAAACTTAAAGAAAAAGAACTCTATATGGCCGGTCTGTTTGAATATGTTGGCTTTAAAACAAAAAAAATCACAGTCACTAAAGACTCAAGTTACAGAACCTCCTACACACTCAGTAAGCGTATTCATTTAATGATTTCAGCTTTAGTGTCATTTTCTTCATTTCCGCTAGTATTGAGCTTTTACATGGGTTTTCTTCTCGCTGTCACTTCAGTATTTTTTGGCATCTATTTAATTGTTCAAAAGATACTTTACCATTCATATATAGTAAGTGGGTGGACTTCTGTGATGGTATCTATTTGGTTTCTAGGTGGTGTGTTATTAATGTCTACGGGAATCATTGGCGTTTATTTATCTAAGATATTTAATGAAGTAAAGAATAGACCGACATACATTGTTAAAACCATATACAAAAATCAAAACATAGATTAATGAGCTGGAGAAACTCGAATGGCTGAAAATAATAAAGAAGTAGTTGAGGGGCAGGAGCTAGATGCATTGGCCGAAGCCTATGCTACTGATTTTAAATATCATCACGATAATTCACTGATGCTTGAAACATATGTTAAGACTATAATTTCCGGCTTCCAAAAAAACAATGTTAGGAACATTCTCAGTTTAGGAATAGGCCACAAAGTTGTTACTGAGAGAATTTTACAATACACCTCCAATTTGGAAAGTTACACCATAATTGAAGGCTCACCATTAATTATCAACCGATTTAAAAAACAAAATTTACTACCACCTAATGTCCAGATTGAACATAGCTATTTTGAGACATTCACCACTCTTGAAAAATACGACGCTATTGAAATGGGATTCATACTTGAGCATGTAGATGATCCAGAATTAATTTTATTAAAATACAGAAAGCACTTGAATCCCGGCGCTTCAATTTATATAGCTGTACCAAATGCTAAGTCATTACACCGACAACTTGGCCATTATGCTGGATATTTGGACGACCTTTACAAGTTATCAAGCGCTGACTATGAACTTGGTCACCAACACTACTTCGACCTAAAAAGCATAAATTCATTAGTTGAGAAGGTCGGGTTTAAAGTAGTTAATACGAAAGGATTATTTATGAAACCCTTCACAAGCAAGCAGTTAGAGTCCTTAAATATTAATGGTGCTGTCTTTAAAGCACTTTGTAAAGTTGGTGAAGGGTATCCAGATTTATGTAATGGAATATACCTGGAAGTAAAAGCGGTTTAACTTATATGCTTACAGTATTGGTGTTGTCTGCTGGGGGCCTCCAAGGATATGCAATTCTTGCATCCTTGAGGAAAATTTCGTGCAGAGAAATCAGAGTTCTTGTAGGTGATTCTAATGAGCATGCATTAGGAATGTATTTTTGCCATAAATATTTTCAACTCCCGAATATTTCCGATACTGCCAACTATAAGAATGCACTGCTTAGCTTGTGTTTGGACGAGTCAGTTGATTTAATTATTCCATCAACAGCCTATGAGCTAAGTTTCCTTGCCAGCCTAAAAGAGAAAAATCCAACAGGTCATTTAAAAATAGCGATTCCTTCATCTAAACTTGTAAGGTTATTCTCAGACAAGCAGGAAACATATACACTCGCTGAGAGCCTTATGATCCCTGTAGCACCATTCATATGCGCACCAATCCAGGGTATTGAGTTTCCAGTAATTTCTAAGCCACGCACAGGTTGGGGAGGAAAGGGAATGGTCTTGTTATCCAGTCATGATGAGTTAGTCGAATTTTGTGGAAAACCAGAAAGCAAAGATTATTTATTTCAAAAATTTATTGCGTTTATGGAAGAGTTTTCAATTGACTTCTCAATTGGGTTCGACAAGAACATGTCGCCATATGTCATGCGTAGAAGAATTTGCACTAGTGGTGGCTTTACTATTGTATCAAGCCTTTTTCATGATGAAATTATAGTTAAATATGTCAACAAGCTTTCGCAATTCCTTATTGATAATGGTGGTATTGGCTTGTGGAACATTCAGTTTATGAGAGATAAAGAAGGAAATATTTTTCTCTCAGATGTGAATCCAAGAGTTGGAACCTCATCAACCATATCTGTAGAGCTTGGTGTAAATATTGTTGAGTATCTAATTGATAGCATTAATGCTGGAGGCGCACTGGTTAGTGAAAAATCAGAACCAATGACTTTCGCTGCAAATAATCACTATGTTGTAAGGTACTTAAAGGAAAAATCAATTAAACCTTTCTCTAGAAAAACTGTGGATGGAATAGTATTCGATCTCGATGATACGCTTATAGATCACAAAAAGTGGTTAAAAGCTAAGCTTGTATTGTTTCTCAATGAATATAGGAGCGCCTTCGAAGATAATCAATATTTTTTCGACTATGGGGAGGAACTGGTTGAATCTGGAAGTATATCGAAGATTGTGGATATATTAGTTGCCGCATCTAATAATGAACCAACAAAGAGTCGACTGATTGAGATGTATCATTTTTGGCGCACCTGCATGCCTGAAATTTCACCATGTTACCCTGATGTAAAGGTAGTGCTTAAAGAGCTGCAATCCAGAGGGTATAAATTAGGTTTATTAACAGACAACCCAATTTCATCTCAGAAACAGAAGATATCTGCATCTGGATTGGCTAAATACTTTGAGACCATTGTGTATTCGCAAGAGATAAATAGTGAAAAACCAGATAAAAAAGTATTTTCAAGGATCAGTGAGAAAATGGAAATCAAACCTGCACATTTAGTGATGGTAGGTGATAATTTATTTAAAGATATCAAAGGATCGAAACTAGCTGGTTTTTACGGTGCCGTACAAGTACAGAGACCTGGGGTAATTCATAACTCTAGCTTTGAAGCCGAAAAGAGAGCAAGTGATATTATTGGGGGCTTTAATAAGATTGAATCAATAGATACGATATTAAACATCTTCCCATAGGGGGCTTGTTGTCTATATCGAACACTACCTAGCCACAGAATGAATGCAGTAACAAACTAGAGAGGCAATAATATTTTATATGGGCTATTTTTATATCTTAATGACCATACTATTCACGGTGTATGGCCAACTAATTCTAAAGTGGCGCATTGGACTATATGGACCACTGCCAGAAGCCATGCCTGCCAAAGTGGGTTTCTTATTTAAACTATTGCTAGATCCATTTATATTTTCCGGCTTTATAGCAGCGTTTATTGCCTCATTTTTCTGGATGGCAACCATGACTAAATTTGACCTTAGTTATGCTTATCCCTTTATGAGTGGCGCGTTTGTGTTGGTCTTTATTTTCTCAGTATTTATCTTCTCTGACCCAATCAGCTGGCAAAAGATCACTGGATTACTGCTTATAGTGGCTGGAATTATTATCAGTAGTAGGAGTGTTTAATGATTCCCTTCAATAAGCCATATTTAACCGGAAATGAACTGGAATATATAAACCAGGCCCATACACAGGGCCATCTTTCTGGTGATGGCAACTTTACTAAAAAGTGTCATCATTGGCTGGAAAAGCAACTTGGTAGCCCTAAAGCTCTACTTACTCACTCTTGTACTGGTGCCCTTGAAATGGCCGCCATTCTCGCAGATATACAGCCCGGTGATGAGGTCATTATGCCCTCCTACACATTTGTCTCAACGGCTAATGCATTTGCCATACGGGGCGGCGTCCCTGTGTTTGTCGACATTCGACCTGATACCCTGAATATCGATGAAATGAAAATAGAAGCCGCGATTACGGATAAAACCAAAGCAATTGTGCCAGTACATTATGCGGGGGTGTCCTGTGAAATGGACACTATTATGGAGATTGCGGATAAATATGGTTTGTTGGTTATTGAGGATGCAGCCCAAGCGATTGGTTCCACCTATAAAGACAAACCGCTTGGTAGTATTGGGCATCTTGGCACCTTAAGTTTTCACGAAACAAAAAATATTATTTCAGGTGAAGGTGGGGCATTGCTGATAAATGATATTGCAATGTGCGACAGGGCTGAAATTATTCGAGAAAAAGGCACCAATCGCAAACAGTTTTTTCAAGGAAAGACTGATAAATATACCTGGGTTGACTTTGGATCCTCATATTTGCCGAGTGAAATAGTTGCCGCCTTTTTGTGGGCCCAAATGGAGTCTGCTGATACCATCACAAAACGGCGTATAGATATTTGGAATTCTTACCATGCTGCATTTGAAGATTTAGAAGGTAAAGGCAAAGTGCGCCGGCCGATAATTCCTGAGTATTGTGACCATAATGCGCACATGTACTACTTATTGTTGCCTAATTTAAAGACACGATCTAAACTCATAACATCTTTAGAGAGTAATAATATTCATGCTGTTTTTCACTATATTCCCTTACACAGCTCACCTATGGGTAAAAAGCTCAGTAGATCTTTGTGTGATTTACCAATAACCGACAACCTAAGCGAGAGGATCATTCGATTACCGCTATGGTTAGGTCTAGAAAAAGAACTCCCCAGCGTGATAAACAAGATATCAGATGCAATTATTCAACTTTAGCATTTTTAGTAGAGAGTAAAACATTGACCTATATAGTAGCCCTGACTGGTGGTATCGCTTCCGGAAAAACAGCAGTTTCAAATACATTTTCGGATCTCGGCGCCGCGGTTGTGGATACCGATCTTATTTCCCGCGAAGTTGTTTTACCCGGTAACGCAGGGCTTGCTGTACTTATGGAAGCTTTTGGTACTCACATTCTCCAGTCCAATGGACAATTGGATCGCCGCAGACTCAGGGATATTGTTTTTGCTGATAAAAACAAGCGTGAATTACTTGAATCTATCCTTCACCCCTTAATACGCACCGAGTCCATCCGGCAATTACAACAAGTTGATACCCCGCTGGCAATATTGGTTATTCCACTGCTGGCAGAAAGTTTAGACAGCGGCAATGCCTATCAGTGGGTTGATCGGGTGTTAGTAGTCGATGTTGATGAGGCGACACAGATTCGACGGTTAATTGCTAGAGATCAGATTAATAAAGCCCAGGCGCAAGCTATGCTCGATAATCAGGCGAGTCGTGCGCAACGGCTGGCTATTGCGGATGATGTGATTGTTAATGACTGGGATTTGGTGGCTTTGAAAGCGGGTGTTGGGGTGTTGTATAGCAAGTATTTGGGTATGGTTTAGAGTTTACGCGTGGGCATATGAGGTTGACACCTTCCGACCGGAAACGGGTGGGGGTGTTTAGGTGTGACGCGTGGGCATGAATGCCCAGCCTACCGGGCGGGGGTGTATTGAAATAGGCGTTGTTTATCCTTTAGCGTTACGCCGGCTACTCGTAATAATCACCGCCGCTCAAGCTATCAAGCAAAGCGCTGCGATAATTGGTGTGTTTTTATGGATAAACGGCACTGTTAACTCGTTGATATCATCTATAATTAAAACCTATAGAAAGTATTGGAACGCAAATGCAAAAAACACAGGGATTTACCCTAATAGAATTACTCATCACCATTGCTATTATGGCAATTATGATGGCGATGGCTGTGCCCAGTTTCAAGCAGATGGTAGAACGAAACCAGGTAACAACTACAGGCAACGATATGATTGCCTCCATTATGCTGGCTCGTAGCACGGCAGTTACCCGAGAGGGAGACATAAGGCTTCGAAGACTTTCTAACTGGAATAGTGGCTGGACAGTTAGAGATGCCGCCAACAATGTGATATTAAGACACGAGACTAGCCACCCTAATCTCTTAATTACTGCAGTAGGTAGTAACACCACTAACTTTATTACCTATACAGCTCAGGGAAGAACATCACCGGCGCTTGCTGCCGGCGCTGATTATTTTAAAATCAGCTTGGGAAACACTGTGCGCTGTATTAACTTTTCAACCACAGGACGGCCGAGCACCGGAGATTGCCCATCATGAGTACCATCTCTTTTGTAAAACAACGAGGCACCAGCCTGCTTGAGGTGCTCATAGCAGCCATAATAGTTGCTATTGGCTTGCTTGGAATTGCAGCACTACAAATGAAAGCTGTGCAGTATTCAGTAGATTCACAATACCGATCGGTTGCAACCGATATTGCCTGGTCAATGGCGGATAGAATTCGCGCCAACCTTGCCGAAGATAACAGTTACTCCAATATTGCTGCGAATTGCAGTGCTGTTGTGAAAAAATGTGCCATGGTGCCTACTGCTTCAGATGCTACATCCACTGATTCTTGCTCGGCGACTGAAATTGCCGCCTACGATATTAAATCTGTATTGTGCACTATTGGCGGGCTGCCAGAGTTACCCGGTGGTACTTTGAGCGTTTTAACTTGCGCAGATGCTGATGCTACAGATACGGATGACTGTTCCCCACACTCAACCTTCGAAATTCAAGTCGGCTGGAGCACACGCTCGAACTTTGATGGCGATTTTGAAGATAGCGTGGTTATGGTAATAGTGCCCGGTACTGAGCAGACAACTCCCTTATGAAAACATTTCCGATAAACAAACATAGCGGTTTTACTTTAATTTCACTGTTGATAGCAAGCGCGCTTGGCATTTTTATAATGGCTGCTGCAGGCCAAGTCTACATTAATAGCCAGGCAGCCTACAGCTTACGCAATTCCGTTTCTGCTGTTAGTGAAAACGGACGTTATGCACTAGATGATATTCGCCGCACCCTAGTAATGACAGGCCGTGATATTAGTGCAGCCCAAAGTGCCTTCGCACCGATTGATTCATCTGGTATAAGCGATGCTGGCAATAGCTCGAGCGCCTCCGATATTATCGCTGTGCGCTATGCAGCAGGCAGTTCCTGTGCCGGTAATGTCAGCGGATTCAGTACCATTCGGATTAAAGTAGTCGATAGTGTACTGATTTGCCAACTTAACGGCACAAATGTACCGCTGGTATCAGGCGTACATTTAATGCGGGTGCTCTATGGTGTTATGGATACCCCATTAACCAACAGCTCTGCAAATCGCTACATTACCGCTCAAGCAGTTGATGACGCGGGCGCATGGCGAGATGTAGTTGCCATGCGGGTTGGGCTGATAGTCAGTTCAGACAACGAAACCCTGCCTGTTCATATGCGCAACGCGAATGTTGAGACAATAGACCTGCTGGGAATGAACTTTACCCCCCCCGATACCGAACGCCTCTTTCGTGCCGTAACAACGACTGTGGTTTTACGCAATTTAAATCCAATTGTTTCGAAGCAATAGCTATGGAAAATACTCATATATACAGTAAGCATAAACAAAATGGTGTGGCCCTGATTGCCAGCATGGTGTTATTACTGGTAATAACACTGCTTAGCCTAAGCTCCATGCGCAATACCAATATAGACACTAAAATTGCGGTAAATCACCAGCATAAACAAATTAGCTTTCAGGCGGCTGAAAGCGCTTTGTTTAAGCTGATGAGCCCAAACCCAACAATTACCGTACCACTAACAGAAGCTGCGGTACCGGTCATGAACAGTAAATATTTCATATCCCCCGGGGTTGGTTCACAGCCCGATGTAGAGGCCGATCTAAGCATGGACTATATCCGTGCTTCGAATCCAGGCGAATTTAAATTTAATGGCTTCGGCCTAAGCTTAACTACACTTATATACCAAGCGGATGCAGTTGGCAGCGTTGCTGGCAGCAAAGCAACCGCACACAACCGCATGGGCGTTGTGTTAATACGAAATTAAGAAGGAAGGAATTCACACCATGAAAACAATACCACAATACACACTTAAAAAGCTGGGCTTATCCTTATTTATAGGACTAATTCTGGGCGTATCCTCAGTACAGGCTGATGATGTTGAGGTTTATCGAACCCAGGGTGCTTCCACTGTGGTTAAACCTAACATGCTTTTTGTACTTGATGAATCTGGCAGTATGAGGGAAAGAGATGGCGATAGCACCACCCGAACCCAGGAACTACAAAATGCCTTACGCGCCATTTTCGCGACACCTGAAAACGGCGGCCTTGAAGAAGTCAATGCGGCTTTTATGGGCTATAGCAAACGCAAGTATGGTGGCAGGCGACTAATTACCGTTGGCTCAAACACGGGTTTTTATGATGTTGATGATAACCGGGCTCTACTGGTAGATGATATTGACGGCATATATCATATCAGTGGCACGGTAACCGTACAGGCAATGGCTGCCGCCATGGAGTGGTTCAGAACGGGTTTCACAGATGATGATGGTACCGATGGTCGTGATGGCTGTTACATTGGAAGAGGCTCTTGCCCGCAAGGCACAGGTGTAGGATCTGATCAGTCAGTTACCACTCCGGTAACCAGCGAACTGTATTGTGCGCAAAATTCGATTATCCTGCTCACGGATGGTGAGCCATGGTCTCATCAGTCCAGTGGCGATAGCAGATATAGCGACCCGCACCCCTATAGACCCAGTTATAACTATCAAGGCAGTTCGTGCACCAGCCCGGATCCCAGTGGGTTTTCAATGTCCCGTGCGGGTTGTACCGGTGATATTGCCGAGTGGGGTTTCAACAACGACTTGTCCCCTACAATTCAGGGGCTTCAAAATGTAACCACCCACACAATTGGCTTCCATACAACGAACACTGCAGACGCCTACTTACTGGATATCGCCACCCGTGGTGGCGGAACTTACTACGAGTCTTCTGACACCGCTTCATTGGTAGAGGCCTTTAACGCCATTGCAAACGACGCCAAGGCCGCGATTACATACACATTTAATGCGCCGTTGGTGCCTTTTAATGCTACTAACACTGCGGTAACTGGTGAATTTATCTATGTTCCGGTATTCGAACCCAGTATTACCGCCTTCTGGAAGGGAAACATCAAGAAATACAAAATAAGCGTCAGCGACACCGACATTACCCTCACTAGCGCCACGGGTGGTGGCACAGTACTGGGTACTAACAATTTATTCCTGTCTACCGCCAAAAGTTATTGGAGCAATGGCATCGATGGTAATCAATCGCTGGTTGGTGGTGCGGTAACTAATTTTAACGGTACAAGAAAGTTATACACCTATGTTGCTGGCAGTTCTTCTAAAAACCTGGCAACCGATCCACAAAACCATGTCACTGATGATAACCCCTTAGTTACCCATGCTATGCTCGGCTTATCTACCCCGACAAATATAAATGACCCCTCCGACCCGCTCAACATAAAGCGTAAAAGCCTGATTAAATGGTCAAACTGGACCGATGATGAAAATTTACACGAGGGTGAAATGGGTGCCCCCATTCATACACTACCGGTTGTAGTTGATGCTTACGGTCTGAATAACGATGTCATCCTGATGCCGACATCCGAGGGTGTGCTCGAAGCCATAGACGCAGAAGACGGCACCTCCCTGTGGGCCTTTATGCCAGAAGCTATGTTGGAAAACATTAACGACCTAAGAAATAATGCTGTACGCGATGTACCAATATACGGTCTGGATGGACCTATGACTGTGTATAAAACCAACGGCAAAACCATGGTGGTTTTTGGCATGCGTCGAGGTGGCAGAAATTATTACGCCCTAGATATTACCGACCGCGCCAACCCTAAATTTGCCTGGGAGATTATTGGTGGAGTAACCACTGATTTTCTCAATTTGGGACAAACCTGGTCCAAACCCTTATTCCTTAAAATGGAAATTTCCGGAGTGCCTACCAATAAACAGGTACTGGCTTTCGGTGGTGGTTACGATGATGCCACCCAACATGGCGTTACCACCAGAATTAATGACACCTTGGGCAAGGGTGTTTATATTGTAAATGCTGAAACTGGTGCCTGGATCACAACCTATACCCCAGCCGATAATTTAAATGGCATTGCTGCCGATATTCTACCCGTAGACATCAATGCCAATGGAATAGTTGATCGCTTTTATGCCGCTGATATTGGTGGCAGAATTATTCGTTTCGATACACCTGACAGTGATTTCGCCAGTAGCCTAGTAACTTCAGGAGTTATTGCTGATGTAAATGAGGATAGCACTGTTTACCATCAGTTCTTCAATACCCCTGAAGTTGGCTACTTCAATAAAGGCAGCAGCCAGTTTCTGATTGTACTGATTGGTTCCGGCGCCCGCCCTGATCCGTTGGATAAACTAGTAACCAATAGTTTTTACATGATTAAAGATCCTAACATCTGGACAGCACCAGCGGCCTATGACACGGTTAAACGGAGTGACTTACACGATACTACTGCTAATTTAGTGCAAGTCGGAGATCTCAGTCAACAAGCCCAGGAGTTGGCAGAGTTAAATACTAGCGACGGCTGGTATATAAATATGCCGCCTGGTGGCGGTGAAAAAGTATTTTCAAAAGCTAGCCTCTACGATTTTGCAGTGCTTTTTACTACCTATAGCGGTACCCGATCAAACATAGATGACGTCTGTGATGGAGGTGTAACTGAAGGGGAGGCTAATTTCTGGGCGGTTAACATGCTAACAGGTGCTGCTGTGTTCTCAGATCTTGATGGTGAACCCAACGATCTGGTTACCGACGACAGAACCAAATCGCTGAACATACCAGGTATGCCACCTGCGCCAACTTTATTGTTCCCGGGTACCGATGAAGGCCCAGGTAAAGTTGTAGTCGCGCTGGTAGGGCTACAAGAAGTGACTCGTTGGCCTGACCGCTTCCATGCGATCTACTGGGAACAAGTGATAGACGGCAGCATACCTGAGTAATGAATTGAATTAAATCGAATTAAAGAGACCAAAATGTATACTATCAATAAAACTAAGGGCTTTACCCTGATTGAACTGATGATAACGGTTGCTATAGTAGCAATTTTGGTTAGCATTGCTTACCCCAGCTATCAGGATTCTATCAGAAAAGGCCATCGAACTGATGGCCAGGCAGCATTGATGGATCTCGCAGGGCGCCAAGAAGCGCATTATGCTAAAAATGCTACTTATACCACCGCACGGCTCGACCTGAATGTTTCCAACAGTAGCGCGGAAGGCTACTACACTATTAATATCAATTCTGCTAATGCCAGCGGGTTTGTCTTAACCGCTGTTGCCAGAGCTCAGGGAGGGCAAAACCAGGACAAAATTAAAAGGTTTCGCTTACGCTCCAATGGCAGAAAACAATATCATGATGGTTCTACCTGGAAAGACGGTTGGAGTGGTTACTAACCAGTCGCACTTATTGTTATTTGCACCAGGTTTTAATCAGCGCCTGATTACTGCGTATTTGGTTATTTAGCTCAGTTTGGGTATAGGTTATCTGCTCACCATCTTCTGCTGCGAATTCTGTTTCAGGTGAGGCCATGCGTAGCATAGCAATGTTCGCTTGTACTGTTTCGCAGTTGCGTTTGCTGATGTCAGCTTCACTTTGTGGTTTAGATGGTTCAGGCTCTTGTTCGGCCTTTCCCGTTTGGTCTTCAGCCAAGTTAGCATCAGAAGTTTCAGCTAATTTAATTAGCTCCGCAACACTATCATCGCTTGGTGGTGTTTGCGAATAAACCAATTCTCCATCCGCATTTGTCCACTTATAGATTTCAGCTGAAACCTGGGAACTAATGCAAATCATAATAAACAATCCAACCGCAATACCTAACTTCATACCAAGCTCCTGATAAATAATATAGTTAAATGCTAGCATATTTTCGCGAGTCACCGCTACCAATTTCACCCTACTGGGGCTTTCGGCATTAACGCGTGGGCATAAATGCCCACCCTACCCGGGGCTGGGGTGTGTGGGTTTGGAATGTTGGGGTTGATTTTTGTTTTGACGCGTGGGCATTCATGCCCACGCGTATTTATTCACAGCCGTTATTGGGCTGAGGTTTAATTAAACATCAAAAAAAAGATTAAGGCTTTTAGCCACCTGCTTTAGTTTATTGTCGTTAGTGGCTATCGGTAATTGTTCTCGTTGTGCCAGAGCTACATAGGCCATGTCATATGAGCTGAGTTGATGATGGCGTGCTAAATCAATATTCTTGCTATCAGCTAGTGAAAATACTTGTCTGTCTGTTTGAATATTCAGTGACTGTAGAATTGTAATAAACTCTTCACTGGCGGTAACATGGATTCTTTTCCTGCGTTCAGCGACTAATAAGACATTCGTAATTTCCAAATGCCACAATTGCGGCACCAGTGCTGTTTGGGTTTTTAAGCACTCCAAGACGGCATCAGCATATTGACTGTTTTCATCTTCAAAGCACCAAGCCATACAAACCGAACAATCTAGAATGAACATCAGCGTTGGCCACCTTTTCTAAAATCAGCGATGCTTTCGTCTTTTGCCAGCACATGCTTATTGAAGCCCTGCATTTTATCGACTGCCGATGCGTACTGCTGCAAGCTTTCTTGCTGTTTCATGGGTGTAAGGCGGGCAATAGCCTTACCGTGTCGGGTAATTTCAATTTCTTGCCCAGCTTCAACTTTACGGAGTACTTCTGCCAGACGGGCTTTTATTTCGTTAGATTGCATTGTTAACATTGGGCTACGCCTTTTATGACCGGTTGTGACCGGTTTGTTTCATTATAAGCATTAGGTTATTGGGGTCAAGTGGATTTGGCTATTATTTTATTGGTCGGCGACTATTTTTGACGGTTTAATTGTTGAGGTAGTAAATTTATAGGTCACACGCGTGGGCATAAATGCCCACCCTACCCGGGGTTGTGGTGTGCGGGTGGGGGTTTGGTAGGGTGGGCATTTATGCCCACGCGTTTCATTCACACTTATTCACCGAAACAATTTGTATTTGTAATGGGCGTCGTAGAGGCCCAATTTTCCGGATACTTACCTGTTTGAATGTATCGATGGATACTTGAATATGGCCATTCACTTGCTTGCTTACAATATCCATGTTTTACCGGGTTGAAGTGAATATAGTCTAGGTGGCAATTCATATCTTTTCGATCGCGGATTCTGTGTTCCCAGAAGCGGCGTTGCCAAAAGGTTGATTCGCGGTGTTTTTGTTTTGAGGGAGTTTGTAATAATTGCTTATCATATTCATTTTTACAAGCCCTGCTAACTCGGCGTTTGATGAGGTTCCAGCGAACCGAAAAATTATGGTCGTCTTTAGGCAGGGTCCAGATACAGTGGAGGTGGTCTGGTAGCAGTACCCAGGCATCTATATTGAAGGGGTATTTTTTACGAGTGCTGGTTATTGCATTGCGCAAAGCTTCTCGAATGGGTTTTTGACATAAGATATTTTGGCGTTTATAGGTAATTACAGTGAAGAAATATGTAGCTCCTGGAGTATTTGCGCGGCGATAGTATGACATGGGGTTATTTTCACCCAGGATGTGGTTTTTAATAATTCGAAAATTTACTATTTATTGGGTAGGTTAGTTGCTTGTTGGTTTGCGGGAGGTTTACGCGTGGGCATAAATGCCCACGCCACGGGTTATGCTTAGGTTAGTTTACCGTGGCATTGTTTGTATTTTTTGCCGGAACCACAGGGGCAAGGTTCGTTGCGGCCTACTTTGCGACCTTCTCGGATAAATGGCTCATGCTCGGCATCGGCTGCAGCGGCGGCTCGTGCGCCATCATCTATCGCTGATGCATCGGCGTGCTGGTATTCCATTTGCTGGGGTGCTTTGTTGCTCTCTTCCACTGCTTCAACATCTTCTTCGGTCTGAATTTGTACACGCGATAAAACCCGGGCTACTTCGTGACGGAATGTGTCCAGCATAATGGTGAACATTTCATAGGATTCTTGTTTGTATTCTTGGGTCGGTTTTTTCTGTGCATACGCGCGTAAACCGATACCCTGTCGTAAATAGTCCATATTCGCCAAGTGGTCCTTCCACTGGCTGTCGAGAATGTTAAGCAGCAAAGCTTTTTCGAAGTTTCGCATCACTTCAGACCCGGTGCTTTCTTCTTTGTCTTCAAAATGCTTGGCAACGGCTGCCATTACCCGTTTGTCGATGGTTTCGGTATCCAGCTCACTTTCTTCCTGCCAGGATGTAACCGGAACCTTTATTCCATATTCGGCATCTAGGGCTTTTTCCAAACCTTCTAGGCTCCATTGCTCATCGATACTGCCGGGTGGTACATGTTGGGCGATTAAATCCAGGAATACTTTGTCTTTGAAATCATCAATCAGGTCTTTAACATCGCTAGAGCCCATAAAGTCATCGCGCTGTTGGTAGATTACTTTACGCTGGTCATTAGCAACATCATCGTATTCCAGCAGATGTTTACGCATGTCGAAGTTATGTCCTTCAACCTTGCGCTGAGCGTTTTCAATGGCTTTAGATACCCAGGGATGTTCGATGGCTTCGTTTTCTTCCATACCAATGCGCTTCATCATTGATGCCATCCGGTCGGAGGCAAAAATACGCATCAGGTTATCTTCAAGGGAGAGGTAAAAACGAGATGAACCGGCATCGCCCTGACGGCCTGAACGACCACGCAGCTGGTTATCGATACGCCGTGATTCATGCCGCTCGGTGCCAATGATATGTAAGCCACCAGCCTCTAGTACTTGTTCATGGCGTTCCTTCCAGGCAACTTTTACTGCTTCAATTTGTTCTTCTGTGGCAGCATCATCCATATCACGGATTTCGGCTTCGAGATTTCCGCCAAGTACAATATCAGTACCACGGCCGGCCATATTGGTGGCAATAGTGATAGCGCCGGGCCTACCGGCATTCTCGACAATCATGGCCTCACGCTCATGCTGCTTCGCATTTAGCACTTCGTGTTTGGTTCCGTCTTTTTTCAGTAATTTAGAAATAAGCTCGGAGGTTTCAATAGAAGTGGTACCCACCAGCGCCGGCTGGCCACGCTCAACACAGTCTTTGATGTCTTCTTTGATGGCTTTGTATTTTTCATCAGTTGTGAGAAAAATTAAATCACCATAATCTTTACGCACCATTTCCCGATTGGTAGGAATAACGATAACTTCAAGGCCGTATATCGACTGGAATTCATAAGCTTCGGTATCGGCTGTACCTGTCATCCCGGAAAGTTTGTCGTACAGGCGAAAATAATTCTGGAATGTAATCGAGGCCAAAGTCTGGTTATCGCGCTGAATTGAAACCCCTTCTTTGGCTTCAATAGCCTGGTGCAGGCCATCCGACCAACGCCTGCCAGAGAGTGTTCGCCCGGTGAATTCATCAACAATAACTACCTCACCATCACTGATGATATAGTCGACATCTTTGCTGTAAAGGTGTTCAGCTCGTAAGCCGGCATTCAAATGGTGAACCAGTGACAGGTTTTGTGCCTGATACAGGCTGTCATCCGGTTGAATCAGACTTTGTTTAACCATTAGCTCTTCAACTTTGGCCATGCCCTCTTCGGTGAGGTGAACCTGCTTGGTTTTCTCATCAATACTAAAATCGCCAGGCCCGTCTTCTTCTTCCTGAGGGTGAAGGTGGGGTATTAGCGTATGGATTTGTTCATACAAGTGCGGGCTGTCATCAGCCGGGCCGGAGATAATCAACGGTGTGCGCGCTTCATCAATTAAAATTGAATCAACTTCATCTACAACCGCGAAGAACTGACCGCGTTGGGTTTTTTCTTCAAGGTTAAACGCCATGTTATCGCGTAGATAGTCAAAGCCAAATTCGTTATTGGTGCCATAGGTAATATCGGCTGCATAAGCGACCCGTTTAGCTGCAGGTGTCATACCCGGGATAGAAACACCAACAGTCAGACCCAAAGCTTCAAAAACAGGCTGCATCCAGTCGGCATCCCGCTGGGCTAGATAGTCATTCACGGTAACAATATGTACGCCTTTGCCGGGAATGGCATTCAAATAGGCGGCCAAAACGGACATCAGGGTTTTGCCTTCGCCGGTTTTCATTTCTGAAATTTTGCCCTGATGCAGCACCATGCCGCCGATCACTTGCACATCGTAGTGACGCAAGCCTAATGACCGTACCGAGGCTTCACGGACCACTGCGAAGGCTTCAGGTAACATGTCATCAAGGCTTTCGCCCTGGTCCAGACGGATACGAAACTCTGCCGTCTTGCCTTTTAAGGCAGCGTCGTCCAGTGCCTGCAGGGCTTCTTCAAAGGCGTTGATTCCGGCAACATCTTTGCTCATTTTTTTCAGTAGGCGGTCATTACGGCTGCCGATGAAACTGGTAATAATTTTATTCAGCATGGTGTTTTATTATCTCTGGGTCCGTTCAGCACGATAAACTTAAATTTTATAGGATTTCGGGTGACTTAATGGGGGTGAAAGCCCTCAAATACAAGCCCGCCATCTCAAGCTGAACATTATAACGCCTATGCGTGCTTTGGGGAGAAAACCTGAACTTGAAGAGCCGTAGGACGGAAATTTAGTTGAGAAACTTCCAAGGGTTGACGCTACGACCGTCTTTATGAACTTCAAAGTGCACATGTGGCGCCGATGCGCGGCCGGTTGAACCGAGCTTGCCGATGACTGAGCCGGCTTTAACTTCACTGCCTACACTCACTAAAAGCTCATCATTATGGGCATAGCGGGTGAGATAGCCATTGCCGTGGTCGATATCGATAGATTTTCCATAACCGCCACGCTTGGCAGCCCAGACAATTACCCCATCGGCCACCGCGAGAACATCAGCACCGCGTTTGCCTACAAAATCTACGCCTGAGTGGCGTGCCTGCTTACCGGTAAAGGGGTCTGTCCGGGTACCGTAGGCTGATGATATCCAGCCTTTACTTACTGGCCAGCCTTTAGGTGTGGTTTCACGATCCAACTCACGCCCCATCAGCAATGACTCCAGACTGTGGAATTTCAGCTGCTGATTTTGTAATTGTGTGGAAAACTTATCAATATCCAAATTAAGCGAACCCATAGAACTGCTCACCAATGCGAGTGATTCTGGACCGCCCACAGGGGCTTCATGGGTAAAATTAAATTCTTCTGAATCCAGCTTGCCTTGTTCAACCAGCCGTTGGCCTAATGCGTTCATACGGGTAGCACCGGCTTGCAAGCTGGCCAGGCGGGCAGACATGCCGTTAACTTGGGCTTGGGTACTGGCTTTGAGTTCGGAAAAGGTTTGTTGCTGTTCTGCTAGCTGCGAGTTAAGCACATCTAGTCCAGCTTGAGCTTCGGGGCTAACTTCTGTGGTGATTCTACCCAAGTAAAATGCAGAAAAGAGTAAAGCAACTGTCGTCCCAGTGAGCAAAGCAATCCGGAAAACAGGTTTTATTTTTATGCCGAGGCTAGCTTCCCGGGTGGTATCTGCGTTATTCTGCATCTGTGAATTCCTCGTACTCATCTAAAAAACGCCGTACTCGTACCGTCAGGGAGTTAACCCATAATGACGAGCATTTGGCGGGACTATTAAGGCAGGCCTCAGGTTATCAACACCTGGAGCGCATGCTCAACCCCCTATTGGGTCCGGAAGTAGCGACCCAAACACGGGTAGCTTGCCTGCGAGACGGTGAGCTTATTATTCTCGCTAACTCACCTGTCTGGGCGAACCGGGTACGCATGGCGGCGTTTCGTATACTGGCCCGACTTAAACACCACCCTGGATTAAATATCCAAAGCATCAAAGTAAAAGTTGAACCTCAAAATCAACCACCCGCCGCTGCTATAGTGCGGCATCCTCTTTCAGATTCTGCGCGTAAATGCCTAAAACAATTCGCAGATTCCTCTGCTAACAAAGAACTCAGCGAAATCGCCAGGGACCTGTCTAAACACAAAGGCCGCTAATACTAGCAGTATTTACCCCAAAGTTCCCATTTTTAGAGATTTTCATGCATAAGATATTATTTGGTTAAGCACAAGTCCGGTGGGTGGGCATTTATGCCCACGCGTAAAAACTTCGGGCTAGCAACCAGATTCCGGGTTAAAACATAAGAGTCGTGGGTATAAATGCCCACGCGTAAAAGCTTCGTGCTAGCAACCAAATTCCGGATTAAAACATAAGAGTCGTGGGCATAAATGCCCACCCTAGCTGCGCATGATTTCGCGGAGGGTTTCGCCTTTGGCTAGTCGAGGTGCATCACTGTGTTGGCCGGCGGCGTGTAGTAGCAGGCGGTCTTTGGTAAACCAGCTCTTGTTGGTTATTCGCATACCTATTTGCCGGATTTTGCTGGAAATTTGCCCCGGCAGGGCAAACAACTCATGAATAGCGTGAAACCCACGGGTCATTAACACACTATCGGAGCGCCGCCAGCGAGCATAATGGCGGAGCGCACGGTCAAGCGAGTGTTCATCGGCTGCCAGCAGGCTCTCTGTAAGCGCTGCGGCATCAAGAAAGCCCAGATTTACCCCTTGCCCCGCCAGTGGATGCACGGCATGGGCTGCATCACCGAGCAAAACAACCCTGCCATCAAGGAAGTGTTCGCTGATTCGGGTTCGCAGGGGGAATGAGGCGCGTTCTGATACCGCCACAACCCGGCCAAACACATTTCGGCAGGCATCGCTTAGCTCGGCTAAAAACTCAGTCTCAGGTAGGCCAACACGCCGCCGCGCATCGGTATCAGACTGTGTCCACACAATGGATGAACGGCCATCACTCAAGGGCAACAATGCCAGTGGGCCGCCAGATAAAAACCGTTGCCAGGCAATCCCCGGGTTCGGTTCTTCGGTGGTGATAACTGCAACCAGACCGCGTTCGTTATATTCCCAAACCTGCTGGTCGATACCAACCATTTTTCTTACACTGCTGAGCGCGCCGTCTGATGCCGCTAGGACTTTACATTCAAGCGACTTACCAGACGCTAGCGTGACACTTACGCCACCCGCATGCTGCTCAAGCTTCGATAAGCTGTCTGGGCTATAAATATCCACCTCGCCAGCGGCTTCTATGCTTTTCCATAAACACGACTGTACTAGCTGATTTTCGATGATATAACCGAGGGCATCACGCCCGAATTCATCGGCGAGGAAGTCCAGACCGCGATTCGAGCCCTGTTCTTCGACATGCATTTCCCGGTAAGCACAATAACGCTGTTTTTGAATGCATTTCCAAGCACCTGCCTGCTCCAAGATCGCTCTCGATCCCGCTGAAATAGCTGAAACCCGCAAGCCAACTTCGTCCTCCGGGTTAAACTCAGCCGGACGGTTAGCCTCCAACAAAGCCACATCATATCCGGCTCGCGATAACAAAGCCGCCTGTGCAGCTCCGACCATGCCACCACCGACTACACAAACATCGTATGATTTACTCATTATGCTTTTTGGCCCCTATTGTCGCTAACCTTGGCGTTAACCGGAGTCTCACCGCGCGCCAGTTTTGGCAGACGGCCACGAAAACCCATCGCGCCCAATGCCAGTTTGCGCTTCAACGGCGGAAATAGTTCATGCAAAGCAATCCCGCCTCCACGAACCAGACCCGCCAACCAGCCCGGATTGGCAAACAGCCTTGCCAAGCCATCTGAATAACGAATGGTTTCGCGCTGATCCGGTTGACGCCATTGGTCATAGGTTTGCAGTTGTTTTGCGCAGCCCGCATCGCCGCTGTATTGCTCTATTAAGACTTCCGCCAGTGCTGCACCATCACGCAGAGCCAGATTAAAGCCTTGAGCAGAATTCGGGTGGATAGCATGTGCCGCATTGCCGATTAATACCACCCGGGGTGCGAGATTGGTTTGAGGTTGTACCAAATAAAGCGGATATGAACTACGCCTGCCAATTTTTACAAAACTCCCGAGCAGTTCACGGGTTTGCGGGCTGACCCGTTGATTCAAGCGGCTTAATATTTCTTCATCGGAAAGCGCTAACAGGGTTTGTTCTTCACCGCTCGGCACTGTCCATACCATCCCGCAGCGGTCGCCGACATGCGGTAATATCGCCAAGGGGCCGGTTTGGGTGAATCTTTCAAAAGCCCGATTTTTGTGCGGTTTTTCCGGGGTAACATTGGCGATGACCGCAGTTTGCTGATAATCGTGTATTTTGGTTGAAATACCCAGCATTTCCCGAATACTTGAGCGGGCACCATCTGCGGCAACCACCAAGCGGGTTGTTAGCTTGATTTCCTCGGATTCTAGTTGGCAATGCAGAGTTACTTCATCTTCCCCTGTGTGCATTGAAATCAGGCGTGCTGGGCAAAAACGGCTAAGATTGCTCACTGTTTCTAGGCGATTAAGCAGTGCCGCGCCAATGGCACGAGCTTCGATTACCGAACCGAAATTTTTAAAACCCATATCAGGCGCGTGCAATTGCACTTTACCGGGGCGATTGAGTTCGCTTACAAAAATCTCTTCTATTGCGGTGGCGCTGGATGACAAGTCATCCCATATTCCCAAGGTTTCTAGTATTCGGCAGGAGGTCCAGGCAACCGCCAAGGTGCGGTCATCATAGCTGGGCTGGCTCGTGGCAACGGCATCCACGGCTTCGATCATTGCAACTTTATAGGGGCTATCAGCCAGCGCAAGCGCCAATGAGGCACCGGCGAGGCCGCCGCCGACAATCACGATATCAAAATTGTTTTGTTTTTCTGCCACTTGTGGTTCCTGTTTTAATTCTTTAGCCCTCGGTGCGTTACGCCTGCATCAAAGCTTCAATTTCAGCTACGCTTTTCGGCACATCCTGGCTTAATACTTCATTACCATCACGGGTCACCAGCACATCATCTTCTATGCGAATGCCAATTCCCCGCCAACGCGGCTCTACCAATTCACAATCCGGGGTAATATACAGACCCGGCTCTATGGTCAGCACCATGCCGGGCTCCAACTGACGCGATTCACCATCGATGGTGTAATCACCTACATCATGCACATCCAGACCCAGCCAATGACCGGTTTTATGCATATAAAACTCTTTATATGCTTCGGAATCTGTCAACTCTTTTAGCTCACCTTGCAACAGACCCAATTCAACCAGTCCGATGGTAAGAATTTCAACAACTTTGTGGTGAGCATCCAGCCACAAATTTCCCGGCCGCACCAGCTCAATTGCCGCCAACTGAGATTTTAATACCAGCTCATACAGGGCTTTCTGTTCTGGGTTAAAGCGTCCGTTTGCGGGGAAGGTTCGGGTAATATCAGAAGCATAGCCATCACATTCGCAGCCGGCATCCACCAGAATTAAATCTCCAGACTTTATCGGCTGATTGTTATCAATATAATGTAGAACACAACCATTATCGCCTGCACCAACGATGGGTTGATATGACCAAGGACATTGATTGCGATAAAAAATCAACATTAACTCTGCCTGCAATTCAGCTTCGTTTGTGGCGCTAGGGGCAGCTTGCATCACTTTGATATGTGCTTTTGCCGCTATTTGAGCCGCGCTACGCATGGCTTTTACTTCCGCCTTTGACTTAAACAGGCGTAGTTCGTGTAAATCGTGTTCAAGAGAAACCAGCTCTTGGGGTAAGTGTGCGTCTTTGCTGCCGTGCAGTTGGTGCATCCAGCGCATAATTTGGCGATCAAACTCCGGTTCACAACCGACTTTGTAATAAACTTTTTCTGCGGCTTCCATTAATTCCGGCAAGCGTTTATCAAGTTCCGCAATATCATAGGCTTCATCCATTCCAAAATCAGCAAGCGCGCCTTCTAGGCCAGCCCTGGGACCATCCCAGATAGCCCGGTCGGGGTCGCTCGGGCGACAGAACAATAAGGAACGGTTGCCGTTTTCCCCTGCAATTAACACCAACACAGCTTCAGGTTCGGAAAAACCACTGATATAGAGGAAGTCGCTATCTTGGCGGTACGGATAAAGAACATCGCTGTTACGGGTTTTTTCCGTCGCTGCCTGAAGCAATACAATACTGCCCGGCCCGGTCATATCCAGGAGGTTTTCCCGGCGGCGTGAAAATTCAGCTGGTTTGATAATTGATGATTTCATTGAGGGAAAAATTTTGAGTTCTTGTGTATATTAATCATTAGTGAATAGAGTCCTGCTTATCTGGACCTCGTAGCATCTCCTTAAACAGCAATAATGCTACTCGGCAATACTCGCAGATCTGAATAAAATCATCTTCATTGTCATCGCTGCCGGTAATTGGCTCATCGACAATTCTAGCAATACTGGTGAAGTCCCGCAAAGCTTCTGCGGCATCCATATTGTCACTGTCTTCATTGCGTGACTCGGCATAGATTTTGCTTAAAGCTTCACCGGCAAGCTCACTTAATCCCGCGAGCACCCCGCTGCACCAGTCGGCAAGGCAGGCTGTGCGAATTACCAGCTTGGTTTCATCATCTGGCAACCAGAGCACTAAACTCATCTCTTCATCATCCAGTTGCAGTCGGCTGGCCATGAGAATATCAGCCAACTGATCCACTATGGCGGATTCAAGCACTGCCGCCTGTCCCATTTTAGGCAAAATAGTGGTCAGCTCCAACAAGCCCAAATCCGGCTTTGCACACAACAGACCGCAGATCGAACCATGCAGTGCAGAGAGTTCCGAGGGGCTAATATCGCTGCCAACCTGAGCCAAGCAAACTTCAAAATCAGGTAAATTCATTTCCATCCGAGCATAGTAACACCGCACCGGATTGACCAACAGAATGAAATAAATATTTGAAAGATAAATTGACCAAAATTAACTTATAAATTATAGTGTTGCCATGGATTCTTTAGAAACAACTCGCAACGACCTCGAACGGCTTGAAAATCAACTGCAGCAATTATTAGATAATGCGGATAAATTGCGCGATGAAAACCAATCCCTGCATGAGCGTCAGGCAACACTGGTTAGTGAAAAGGCCAAACTGTTAGCTAAAAACGATGAGGCTCGCACCCGGGTTGAAGCCATGATCCACCGACTTAAAGGGCTGGAACAGTCCTGAACCACCAATATCAACACGGACAAACTTCATGAGTGCAGGCCCCGAACCCATCTCAGTAATGATTCTCGATCGCGAATATCGGGTCAGTTGCCCCCCTGATGAACGCAGTTCTTTACTGGAAGCTGCCAGTATCTTAGATAGCCAGATGCGTGAAATTCGCAGCAATGGGCGACTCATGGCCTTAGAAAGAATTGCAGTATTAGCGGCTTTAAACCTGACCGATGAGAAACTCAAAGCCGACAAGCTGGAAACCGAGCGCCAGCAGATCAATCATAGGGTTAGACAATTAGCCGACCGGGTTGAGTCCGCGCTACAGAAATAATTTATTCTGGGATTTAAAGCTTCCTTAACAATTTGCTTCTGAAATTAGTTTAGAATGGTAGCTGTCCTCTGAGGTGTTTGCCAGTGACGACGCACGATACCTTGTCCCTATTTATCGACCTCGGGGTCGCAGATCCACTGCCAGTGTGCATGTTCGCGCAAGCGAAAAGCCTTAGGTGTTGGTTAGCCTCCCCACCTGGACCCTTTCGGTTCAAGGTCAGCGTTGTTACAGCGGCACCCTGGAGGACACTGCTTTGAAAACCAAAAGCCCCAGTCACCACTCCAGTCCGATTCAATCCATACGCTTAAACCTACGTGCCGCCAGAAAATCTTTAGCATCTGACCAGCGTGAAGTATTCAACTATCATATTCAGCAACAGGTCAAAACCTGGGTAAAACACTCGAAACCTGCATCCATAGGCCTTTTTCGGCCTTTTGATGGCGAGCCTGACCTGCTGCCAATCGTTGCCTGGCTGCGGAGCCGGGGGGTTCAACTGGCGTTACCGGTGATTGACTCTAGCCAAGCTGGAATCATGCAGTTCCACCTGTGGGCTGAAAATACACAGCTGCAGGTGAATCGATTCGGTATTGAAGAACCCTTAGAAACTATTCAAATTGTTCGTCCTGAAGTAATCTTCGCACCACTAGTTGCCTTCAGCAGCAACGGCACGCGCTTAGGAATGGGCTCAGGATATTACGATCGCTATCTTGAAAAACCTCAATCCCGACCTCGTATAGCGGGCATAGCCTACGAACTACAGCGAATAGAAAACCTGCCCCAGCAAGAGTGGGATATCCCCCTGGATATGATTTTTACCGAAAAAGGTCGGTTTTCTTTCGCTAAGCAAGGACAATAAAAAGATACTTACCAGTGCATAATTGTAGCGCGTTGGTTAATCAAATTCTCGAACTGGAACCTAAAGGCAGGCAAGAATCATGGATCAAAACGAACTAAAACGCCAAGTTGCGAAAGCTGCTCTCTCTTTTATCGACGATGATTGTATTCTCGGGGTCGGTACCGGAAGTACCGTAAATTGTTTTATAGATGCTCTAGCACAGAGTGGTATCCGTATAGAAGCCGCTGTGTCTTCATCTGATGAAAGCACTCGGCGACTGCAAGACATTGGCATTACGGTCGTCGATCTCAACACTGCCGGACCACTGGATTTATATATTGACGGTGCCGATGAGTTCGATGCCAATCGCTATCTGATCAAAGGCGGTGGTGGTGCGTTGACCCGCGAAAAAATTATAGCCGAAGCCGCACGGCGTTTTGTTTGTATTGTAGACCAAAGTAAAAAAGTGAAGGTGCTGGGTAAATTTCCATTACCGGTGGAAGTAATCCCCATGGCCCGTGGTCTGGTGGCACGCAAGCTGGTGGCTTTGGGTGGGCAACCTGAGCTGCGTGAAAATTTTACTACCGACAACGGTAACCTAATCCTCGATGTGCATAATCTGGATTTGGTAGATGCTGCGGGTATGGAGCGCAAGATCAACAATATTCCCGGGGTTGTCTGCTGCGGTATTTTTGCATTGCGCAAAGCGGATACCGTATTGGTTTCCAGCGAAAGTGGTATCCAGCGGTTTTAATAAGTTCGTAGAGTGGGCATTTATGCCCACGCGTAAAACCTACCAATATCTATTTCTCGGATATTTATGCTTTCGACGCGTGGGCATAAATGCCCACCCTACGGTTATTTCTTCGCGGCTAGTAGTTTCTCCGCAGCCTCAAAGCTCAGGTCTTTGAGTAACAGGCAAGATGATGGCTTTGGCGCATCCTTGTGTTGGCGCTTTGCGTAATACTGATCGAAAACCACTGCCATGGCTTGAATTTCACCCATGGATTCAAGCAATTGAGTCATCTTAAGGAATACCGCATGCTGCATCACACTGGCAAGTTCACCGTTTGCAGGATCACCCCATGTAGTCAAACACTCATAAACCAATTGGTTAGTGTTTTTTAGCCGGGTAGCTTCTAACTGTTCTTCAGACCCCGGTGGACTCAAAGAGGCGATTATCACATTCGCCAGAAGGTTATCCGTCAGCGTATTTTTGTCCGAGCGAAATAATTTCATCAAACGAATACATTCAAGCACCGTTTTATCATCAAAACTTGACCACAACTGCTGCTGAGATTTACCACAATGACCTGCGGCACCCAGAGGATATGATAGAGAAACCGATGCAGCAAATATTAAATAGGGATGAGTAAACATACCCTCTGCATTGTCGGCAGTCCCAAACCCATAGCCCATATTAACAGGCTCTACCTGATGGCTGCGAAAATACTCACCCAAGTGAATAATGTAGGTATGCAAACCATAACCATAATAATCTGTCACATATTTGCTCGCTGCCGCTTTTTCTAACAGGCGTTGATTATCACGGTTGTAGGGATCGTCTGCGGAAAGATCTATTTGAAATAAATAGGCATACGAGTTGTCGGCATCGTTTTTGGTGTACTCACTGGCGATGCGATTTTTCTTACACCAGTTCACAAATTTGTTGGTGCTATTATTTCCAGTGTTTTCTGCTTTAATGGATTCTGTCTTGAGGTGTGCCTTTTGGCAAAACCTTGCCAGTAGGTGCCAATCAGACTTCTGCAACTGCTTGGAATTTATACTCGCATTTAAAACTTCAATCACTTTGTCTGCGTGTAGTTGCTTGCTGAAACCTAATCCGGTCACTGCAAGCATCAGGTTGCTGCGAAAATAACCCTGATCCTGAAACCAGTCGGAAACCTGCAACATTTGCTGTTCCAGCTCCTGCTGACCCCGCTCCATCTGAACATAATCAAACGCCTGAGCAGACAGCGTGAATGTTGCGAGAAACAAAGCCAATACTGAGCTTGATACTAAAGTTGAATATTTCTTCATAAAGATCCCCAGAGTGAAGTACTGTCTCAAGTATAGCCGCTGAAACAAGCGAATGACAATATGGTAAAAGTCATTGGGTTTTCTAGCAAACATTTAGATTTATTTATGCCTACGCACATAAAGCCAGCCAACCCAAATCTATTTTTCGGGTATTTAGGCTTTCGTCGCGTGGGCATAAATGCCCACGCGACGGTTCGGTCGTTATTTATTGGTGGCTATCAGCTCCTCAGCAGCCTCAAGACTCAAATCTTTGAGTAACAGACAGGATGATGGCTTTGGCGCATCTTTATTCTGACGTTCTGCGAAATACTGATCTGATGCCATCGCCATGGCCTGCATTTCGCCCATGGATTCACGTAACTGGGCCATTTTCAGGAATACCTCAAATTGCACCATTTCGGAAACTTCCGAGTTTGTAGGATCACCCCATGTATACAAACACTTATAAGCTAATTCGTTTGTGATTTTTAGCCGCTTTGCTTGCAACTGTTGATCAGATCCCGGCGTACTTAAAGACTCAATGATCGAATTCGCGATCGAATTATCCATCACTGTGTTTTTATCCGAACGGAATAATTCCATCAGACGAATACATTCAAGCACCGTTTTGTCATCAAAACTTGCCCACAACTGACGCTGAGTATTACTGCAATGCATTACGGTACTCATAGGATATGTCACATATACCACTACAGTAGAGATTAAATAGGGATATACAAATAAATCCTCTACATTACCAGTAAGCCCAAACCCAACGGGAATAATAATCGGCTCTTGCTGATGGCTGCGATAATATTCACGCAGGTGAGCAGTGAAGGGCTGCAGTCCATAGCCAAAATAACCTGCCACATATTTCGCCGCTGCTGCTTTTTCTAACAGGCGATGGTTATCACGATTGTAGGGGTCGTCTGCGGAGAAATCCATTTGAAATAAATAGGCATAGGCGTTGTCGGCATCCTTTTTGATAAATTCACTAGCGATGTGGTTTTTCTTACACCAGTTCACAAGTTGGTTGGCACTCTCATTTCCAGCGCTTTCTTGTTTAATAAACGCTGTCTTGAGGTGTGCTTCTTGGCAAAGCCTTGCCAGCCGGTGCCAGTCAGATTTCTGCAGTTGCTTAGAATTTATACCCGCGTTTAAAATCTCAAGTATTTTATCTACGGGTGGCTGCTTGTGGATACTTAATCCAGTCACTGCAAGCATCAGGTTACTTCTGATATAACCCTGATCCTGAAACCAGTCGGAAACTTGCAACATCTGTTGTTGTAGTTCCTGCTGTTTGAGTTCTGCCTCGACTTCATCAACCACTTGCGCCGACAGCGTGAATGTTGCGAGAAACAAAGCCAATACTGAGCTTGATACTAAAGTTGAATATTTCATCATAAGATCCCCAAGAGTGAAGTATTGATAACAGTATAGCCAGTGGCGTAGCGGGTGACAATATGGCAAAAGTCACTCTGCCCTATCCACTAGGTTAGTGCAGCTTTCAGGAGAAAGGTCTGACAAAAGCCAGTATATCAACTAAAATATACATAGAAACACTACACGCGACAGGAGTAATTTACCCGCATGGACATGGCTGGTTTTTTTATTATCGGGGCAGTGATAAATATCGCGTTGCTGTTTGCATTTTTTATCTGGGCAATTAAAGAATGGAAAAAAAAATGACTGCTACAAACTTCAAAAGTCCATCGGTATTGTTCTTTATCTTCAGCCTGGTTCTGCTGGTCGCTGTTATTGCCTATACCTTAATCAATCCTAGGCCTACCGGTAACACTGCACCAGCCGAGCTTATGGGCGTGCTCAGGCCTGCACCTAAGCCATTAACCACTTTTCAGTTGATTGATCGTAAAGGCGAGGCTTTCGGGCTGGATAATTTGCGCGGTAAATGGACTTTCGTATTTTTCGGTTTTACCTTTTGTCCGGATGTCTGTCCGACAACACTGTCGATGCTAAAAGCGGTCAATAAGCACTTAGAAAACAGCGGTGATTCAGACAATAGCCAGGTGTTATTTGTGTCTGTAGATCCCGCGCGCGATACAGCTGAAATATTGGATAAATATATCGCATATTTTAATGATGATTTTTTAGCCGCCACCGGTAGCAAGGAAGAAATTGACAATTTTACCCATCAGCTTGCGGCAGGCTATATTATCGAACCTGAAACAGCCCCTGGGGAATATCAGGTTGCCCATACCAGTGCAATTTTTCTGATCGACCCTCAAGCCAGTGTAGTCGCAACATTTTCCCAGCCGCACAACCCGGAAACTATCGTTCAGCAGTATTTCCAGATACTGGATTACTTAAACTGAATAATCGTTGATTTATTCGCTTACCCGGTTGTAGTCAATAATATGATTGCTCAACATACCGGCCTTCCTAAGTTCCATGGTATCTGCACTGAATCTGGCTTTGCAGGGTGCTGTACCATCACATTCGAACTCAAGCTCACCACCACCTAAATCCCGGTAGTGTTCAACATGTGCTACTGATTTTTCCTCAAGCTCGCCAAACTTGCCTTTAAAATAGGATTGGGTTTTAGCTTGTGACTTGATGTCTTTCAAAGCGGCATGGATCATTTGCGGACTCAAGCTGAGGGAGTATTCATAAGGTATATAAATCATCACTACCCATTTATCGGGATAGAACTTAATATACTGGCTCACACCGGCAATTTCTGCGGCTTTGCCATCCTCTCTGTCCCTGGAGTAATAGCCTGAATAGATATCGGTGTCGTCCTCTGCTTGCAAAGGTTGGGTTACTAATAACAACAGAATTAATGCCGCACTGGTGGTGCTGATCAATAGCTTAATGACTGAGTGCATTTGAACTTCTCTCCTGATAACATACACAACTGATGTACTATAATTATCCTTTATTCTTGCCTGAACCGCTATAAAAATCATGGATATTTTGACAATATCAGACCTCCCCCACCTACATGCTGGGCTTAATGCAATTACCCTAGTACTGCTGCTTTTAGGCTATGCCTTTATCCGTAATAATCAACGCGGAAAACATATGCTATGCATGTTGGGCGCAACCCTGGTCTCAAGCCTTTTCATGCTCAGCTATCTTACTTATCATGCAAAAGTAGGTTATCTTCCATTTACAGGCCAGGGTTTTGTCAGGCCAGTTTATTTTAGCATTTTGATCACCCATGTCATTCTAGCCGCAGTAATTATACCGCTGGTATTGACAACACTGGTACTGGCAGCACGCAAGAAATTTAAGCTCCATCGACGGCTGGCCCGCTGGACACTACCTATCTGGATTTATGTTTCTATCACCGGTTTAGTGGTGTACTTTCTCGCTTTTCATCTATACCCCAGCCCGCTATAAGCTTTATAATAAAGGCAGACCAAGGGAGCGCTGACACATGGAAATCATATACTTCACTATTGCTGCAATTTTTCTTTATCTTGTTTCTGACTGGCTACTGAATAAAATTGAACAAATGATGGGCAAGCGCTCAGAATACCGCTCTGTTATATTTTTTGCCATTATCATGCTGCTCGCATTCCTGTTGTTTAACCTGGTGCAGTTTACCACCACCGGAAGCACCGATGACATACCCGCTGTGCCTGCTGTAGAACAAAGCAAAACAGATCCGTAATCATTTTTTATCGCCTACCACGGGCAGAACAAAGTCTGCTGTTGTGTTTAAATAGCGACCTTCTGTGGCCACATGGCTTTTATTACAATCACCAGAAATAAGACCCCACCAATTATTGCGATCAAACCACCCAGCCCCATAATCCCCATGCCGGCTATTTGCTGAATACCTTCTAAGCCCTGATCACTACCTGCGGTTTTGCGTTGCACACCATAACCACCGGACCAAGCCAGACCAAATACATGCATAAGCTGACCAACCCCATAAATTATCGGCTGGCGACTGACCATCTTACCAGTCGGTTTTTTGAAGCCTAGAACCGGTAGTAGGTGATAAGTAACGCCCATATAGGCCAGAGTAACGGCCACAATAGAGCCGTGATAATGCGCAGGCACCGTCACATTACTGCCCTGGATCATAAAACCGATTATCCCGCCTACTCCAAAGAGGATAATTGAAAACACCAAGGCATTCCGTTCAGCACGCACATCCTCATGCGCGCGCCCGGATTTAATCAGGGCTATTACCACCATCAAGGCCAGTGGTAATACCGCGAGACCACCACCAAATTGCATAAGCGAGGTAAAACTTAACAAATGCGCGGCAGAGCCAACTTCATAAACCACATAAATTAAGGGGGTTAATAAAGCCGGCAACAACCCGAGTGCGAATAATACTAAAACCAGCCGTGGGTTCAAACGAAGTCTGGAACTGGAACAGGTTGCCAACCACATCCATGCCACCAGCATCAACTGAACATGGATAAATTGAATGGTGTGACCACTGCCCCAAAATAATAATTCAAAAAAGGTTTGACCCTGGGCAAATTCCGGCATGCCGTACCAGGACGCCAGCAAGGAAAAGATCGATATAAAGGCAATAATCAGCGCGGTATACAAACCAAACTTCTGTGCCCCGGTGCTGCTTATAAAACGCCCCACCGGCCGGGAGAACATTAGACCATGGAGTACTAACACACTAAAACCAAGGCCAAAAAGCCCCAAGCCGACAAAAAACATCGGATGCTGTAACACCGGCACATAATTATTCATCAACGGGTCGCCGGCACCAAAAAATGGCGATAAAGCAATAACAATGGTGCCACTAAAACAAAGAATTTGCGCTAAACCGGCGAGTGCAGGACTTTTCTCAGAACTATTAATACTCCAGAAAACTCCAGCGAATGATAAAAACCAGACCAACACGGTCATATCCACATGTACTACCAGGGCTATATGGAAAAAATCCACCCAGGGGATAAAGTCCTGCACCCAGGGTGTTCGGGAAAGCACGATTAAGATGGTAAAAATTCCACCGATAACCAGCGAAGAAAGGGCTAGAGTTAACCAGCCTATTGCCAGCCGACGCGCAACGGGCCCGGGAGAGTCCAGGGAAAAATCGGATGATGTAATGCTGTTAGTTAAAGACAAAACCTTTATCCCGGGTAAAACTAATTACCAGAATTTGAGCAGTATCAAGTACCTGCTCGTGTTGATGCATGTAAGTGTAGCTGTCGGCACGGACGCTGTCTTTTATTTTGATTACAAAGTCGTGTTTTCCGGTGGCTACCTTGCGTGAATAATAGATATTTACACTACCGTCGGCATATATTCCCGGCGGGGTTTCAATTTTATCGAACAAAATATCACCATCCATAAACAACTGCAAATGGATGGGGGATCGTTGCCTAGTGCAGTCATTTACCTTACGCATATTCGGTGACAACAGATCCAGCTCTTGCTGTGTCATTTTCCGACAGGCCTCAACCGGCAGCCCGGCATGTTTAAAGGCTACAACAACCAGTGCCTTGTCAGCTGGCATATGTTGAAACGCAGGTTCGGAGGAAAAGTACCAGATTACTGCAACAAAAGCAGCATAGCTGAGACCTTGAAGAAATATGCGGAACACTTTATTCACTGGCCTTTGGTTCCAATTTTATAAGTTTTTTCCGCAATCGTTGCACAGATTTCTCAAGCGCTTTTCGATCAATCGGGCCCGCCCCCTGGGAAATTATATGCCGATGATCAACACCAGCGCGGAGGCTTGGCTGACGATCACTGAGAATACGCATTTCTGTCCAGCGTTCGCCGAATCGGTTATAGCAATCATTGCTCCTGCAGCCAGAGACCAGAACCCCGTCAGCCCCTTTTCTTAAGGCAAAACGAATCATTGTGGGTGGCAGCATACCTGAACAGTAGAGTGATATTCCACGGGTATTATCCGTTTTAATGCGCTCCACAGCATAACCATGATCACAGCCGAATACCAAAATCTTATGCTTTCCCTGCATTGAGTCAATCGCCGCAAGGGTGCGTTTGCGCAATTCATGTGCCGGGAAATCTGGCATATCAATACCAGGACGGAGTATTTTTTCAGCCTTTCGAAACGGATTGGCAGAGTGGCAACCACCAACACAAATCCCACAACTTGTACACAGTGCCGGATCTACAACAACTTCATGGCTGTGTTTTTTACCATCTGTTCGTGCCTGGACTGTGATTGCATCGTATGGACAATCTTCAAAACATTGCTTACAACCATCACAATTTTCAAGGTCAACTACCGCTGTAGCTTTAGCTCGCTTAGGGAAAAACCAGGGGAGAAATATCAGCAATAATGTAATTACCAATGTTAGCAACCACACTTGGCCAGCCGTCCAATAGTCCAGCAATGGATAAATATTTAAATAGAACCAGTCAAGGTTTAAACTTTGTGGCACAGTGCTTAAATCTGCAGGAGGGTGACTCAGTGCAGGCTTAATCAAGGAAAGTATTATCAATGCGATAAAACTACCTATTGCAAGACCCCGGGGCGGCATAATGTTGACATTCGACAATCGTCGCACATGCAACCAGAGTGCAAACAGCAGTATCAAGGGCTGACCGAGCAAATGCAAAAACATTATAAGGGTGAAAAAACGGTCACTCATTTGACTCGGTAAAAAGTTGCTTGCCATTGATCCAAAAAATATTGGTATTGCATCAAAAAGATGCGCCGAACCCATTGCAATATATTGTGCCAACTGGTCCCATACAAGCCAGTAACCCGTTATTCCGAGTGGTATGATCATCCACAATAACGGCAGCCCGGTGACCCAGGAATACCAGCGCGTACCCTGATAACGAACCAGTGCAAGCTCCCGGAACAAATGCAATAAAATTGTAATAATGGCAGCATCTGAAGCATATCGGTGCAGGCTGCGCATGATCCCGGCAAGATACCATTGCTGGTGGGTCATCCATTCAACTGAAGCATAGGCCCCGTGAACACTACCCTTAAACGGCACAAATAGATAAATTCCAGAGACCAGAATAATCCAAAAAAAGAAGAAGGTAAGTGTTCCCAGATGATACATCGGGTTCAACTCAGCAAATGAGTATTTGAACCAGGTTTCAGCGGCAATATAGAGTCGCCTGAGGGGATTAATTCGCATATCTGATAAGACTCTGTTTTACCAATTATATCGGATCTCAGATTGCCCGCTTCCGCCGCAAGCTTTCACGGATTATCCATAAGATCATAAGAATAATGATTGCAGCACCTATAAAAATCCCAACAAACATAGAATAATCAAAATAATACTTATCCCGGATCGGATCATAAGTTGTACAAAAGAAGCGAATTTTATTAAACAGCGTGGAAAGCATGGTATCGGCCGGCTGTGGATGGCCCAAAGTCAACTGCTTTAATGGCTCTACAAGCTGTGGAGTTTCAAAAGCCTGCCCATATACTTGGCGGTAAATTATGCCATCGGCATCGACCACTGTTGCCTGTAGAATATGGTCAAATCCGCGCGCAGAAGGAAAATAAACAAAGCCCAAATCCCGGGTTAACGCGGCAACATCTTCAGCACTCACACTGAATACTTTCCAGTCGCTGTTTTCGATGCCCTGCTGTACCGCAAAATGCTGCATTGCAGCGACATCATCAACTGGCGTATCGAAACCGATGGTAACAATGCTAAAGCTGTCGTGGCCTAATGCATCGCGGGCTTTGTTAATTACCTTGGCTAGGTGCCGCGTTGTCATCGGACAAATTTGATAACAACTGGTAAACACCAGGCTGATGACTATGGGTTTTCCACGCAACTGCGTTAGACTGAAAGCCTTACCATCAAGACCTGTCAGTTGATACTCACCTAGTGGTTTACCAATAACATCCTGGCTGTATGCGAGTGCTGTTTTGTACTCAAAACTTGTAGGTGGGGACTCGGTAGCGGCCGCTGAAGCATGAATTACTGCTGGCACCCACAAGCAGGTAAGCACCACCAACCATCCGAATTTCGGCACGCGTGAAAACTCCTGTAATTGCACTGGTGGTTAACCCGATAATATCAGATGATCTAACACAGCACCGCTCAGAAGCAGAACTAATTGCAATAGCGAAGCCATAAAACTTTTCATCGCAACTTTGGACTCCGGATTTTTTATCATCTGCACATTGGTATAGATGAAATAACCACCGCCGCTAACGGCCCCGGCCAAATAAATCCAGCTCATTCCAAAGAAGAACGGCATGATTGAAAAGCCCACTAGAACCAAGGTATTGGCAAGCACAACTTTTGCCGCACGCTGATCACCCATTACTACCGGTAACATGGGTATCCCGACGCTGGCATAATCATCATGCCGGGCAATCGCAAGGCTCCAAAAATGTGATGGTGTCCAGAAAAAAAGCACCAGAGCTAACAGTACAGGTACCGCTTGCATCTGCGGACTAACGGCTGCTGCACCTGCCAAAACTGCAAAACTACCGGATGCTCCGCCGATAACAATATTCATCCATGTGCGTCGTTTCAGCCAAACGGTATAGACAATGGCATAAAAGAAAGCGCCGAGAAAAATCCATACCGCGGTTGCCACATTCAGTACCAGAGTAGCGGCAATTGCACTGACAAGCACAAGACTGACAATCAGCAGCAACCATAACGGGCTTTTATGCAGTTCGCCGGTTACAAAAGGCCGATCTTTGGTGCGCTCCATTCGTGCATCTAGGTCAGTTTCATAATACTGATTAAAAGCACCGGCGGCAGCGGCAGAGGCCAATACTGCCAAGGCTAGAACCAATATTTCCAAAAAGCCCAAGCTCCGCCCCGGAGTGATCATCATCGCCACCAAGGCGGTAATCATCATCATTACACCGATGCGGAACTTAAACAGATTTACGAGATGTCTAATCATGGTTGCCGCTTAGCTCATTGGCCATACTGAAGACAGATAATCCCAGTTGATAAAGTAATAGACTACAAAACAGACCAGTAGGATCATCGCCAGGACAAATGTGCCAGGGGCGTGGAAGCCAGAGGAGCCATGCTCTTCAACCGGAAGTTTTTCAGCCCGTTTGAGGATTTCCGGTTGCTCAATATCGTAGACCTCAGGCGCCAAAGGTGCCAAGGCGAAGCTTTGTAAAAACCCTGCCGATGGCTCGAGCTTCTTACCAAAGATCAATGACCCCACAGCCACCACAATAAACATTCCGCCACCCAGAACAGCTAACACACCGCCTACACCTGAGACTGCCATCATCATATAGGCCGTGCCAGCATAATCAAAACTTAGCGTGGCTCCGGAAAAGCCCATATCCCAATGTCGTCGGGATACACCAAGTGTGCCTGCTCCTAACTGGAACAGGATCAGAGTAACCATGCCAGCACTGAATACATAAGGCTGCCATTGAGCGACTCTAGGTAGGAAAGTTTGGCGTCTAAACAGTACGGGTATTAACAGGTAGGTTAAAGCCATAAAGGTTAGTGATGTTCCAACCACCACGGTTGCATGGAAATGTGCCGGTACATAAATAGTGTTATGGATAATCAGGTTGATTTGTTCTGTACCCATAACCACACCGGTAATACCACCGATAAAGCCGAATACTACCAACGAGATAAAGAAGCCCGAAAATACTGGGTTACCCCAGGGCGCCTTGCGTAACCATTCAAATAATCCTTTGGTCAAGCCTTTGCTGCGCTGGGCAACTTCCATTGAGCCAGGCACAGTCAAACCGTGAATCAGACTAGCTAATACCGCTAGGTACATGGCATAACTGGTGTTGAAAATTTTCCACTCAGAACTCAGACCAGGATCAGTCAGAATATGATGAGCAGCAGCCAGTTGCAAAAACAGAATATACAAAAGGAAAGCAAAGCGACTGACCTTTTCAGACATTGGCCGGGCACCGAACAATACACCAATAATCAGATACCAAATCGACACATGTGCAGCAACATTAATCTGCTGTGAAGAGTGACCAAATGCCCACCAGATAACCCGGTACATAGCCGCATCTATATGCGCGATATAACCGATTGACCAGAGAAATGTTGGAATCAGAACAATCGCGCCTGAGGCGATAGTAAACACCGCAATAATCGCGGCAGTTAAGGCGCCAAAAGTAACCAGTGGTACTGAGCCTTCATAGGTTTTTTCATCCTTGGCAATAACCAGTGTTCCAAAGAAAACAAAACAAGCTATCAAGGCCCCGACCGCAAATAGAATCAGACCGAGGTAGAAGTGCGGCTGTGCCTGCATGGGCACATAGGAAGTCATCATTACACTCGACTTACCGCTGAGAACAGCAATATTATTCATTATTGCGCCACTGAGCATTAGGCCAAAACCTGCCCAGGCCCATTTTGGAGCAGCTAGGCGACAGCGTAATAAAGTGGATGAGGCAAAATATAGCACCGCTATCTCAAAGAAGATAATCCAGAAAATCAGACCATTAATCCCGTGCGCTGTAAGCACAGTATAGAAAGTATCTGCTGGTAATAAATGTATAGACTGCCAGCGCGTTAGAATAACACCTAGTGCTAAAACACCAGCGATTAATAAGGCAACAATTCCAGCTACTGCGTTTGCCTTCATTAATCTATCGGCGGACTTATCGAAAAAGAATCCCGAGTCGGGGCATTGTCTAAATTGTCCCATGATTATTTCTCCCTCACAATTATCTTGCCGAGCATGGAGTGATGACCAATGCCGCAATATTCATTACACACAATCCCGAATTCACCTGCCTGATTCGGGGTCAGCGAAATCACCATCTCGTAGCCTGGAAGAACCTGAAGATTGATATTTACCGGCTGTAATGAAAAACCGTGATTCCAGTCCAGCGAAGAGAGATGCAAGCGATAGGTTTGGTCTTTTTCCAGCTCAAGAATGGGATACCACTGCCACAAACGCCCAGCTAGGTATACATCGCTACCTGCGGGTGGTTTTACAATAGGAATACCCCCCTCTTCACCGATTTTATATTTCTCCACAAAGGCATCAACACTGGCTTGGAATTTTTTCGGGGTGGTCTGATACGCTTCATTCGAGAGGTTCTGTTTTCCGTAGACATGCCAGTAAGGCATCATGAAAAACATAATAAGGCACCACACTAAAGCGATGCCGATCCAGATAATTTCGTCTTTACCGATTGGTGATTTCCACCAGTTAATCTCGGCAGGCGGTTGGAAAGCTGTCATTTTATATGCTCCCCTTATTCAGCGATTGGCAGGTTAGCAATTTCCATGATTCCCCAAAGAATATAGAAAACTGTTGGAATTACTACGCCAAGAAAGAGTAATAGGAAATGGTTATCCATTAAACGCTGCCAGAATGACAACTTTTCAGGTCTGTCCCCATTGCGAGATTGTTCGGCCATGATAGTCTCCTGTACCGTATGATTTTACATTCAATTTATCTCATGTAAAATAGTATACACGCATACTAATAGAGTTCAGTTGACACAGGTCAAACAGCCGTCTTCAATTGCTGACATTTAATTCACTCTACCGGATTTAATCTCTGCTGGCAAACCGCTCCCAAGCAGCTCCAGCCTGTGTTTGTCAATAGACACTATCAGGCCCTGCTTTGACCCTGAAATTATGCGTACACGAGCCTCTAAAATATCCGCATTGTCTGTCATAAACTTTCCAGACCCGGGGATGTTAATTTGTTTTATAACTTTCCAATTATCCATATTGAGCAGGCTGACAATACCTTCTTCCCGGTCGGGTACAGCCAGCAAGCCCCCATCCCGGTAGTCCCAGTGCATGGCGCCGCCTGGATACGGTTGCGGTGATGTTTTGATCTGATCTGCAACCACCCTGGCTAAATCCATGTCTATAACCTGAAGCATTCCTTGTGCCGACACACCCACCAGAAATTCCCCATGCGGGTCAACAAACAAGTCTAATACTGGATGATTTAGATGAATCACACGCACGGGAAAGGCCTCTGGTATGGCATTTTCACCTGAATCCACCCGGTAATCATGTACCCAGCCAGCGAATCCGGGCGGCGGTTTATCTGCATATGAAATCTGCCAAATTTCAGCGATATCGGTAAGTGCCACAACGAAGCTTTCTCTTACCGGTAATGTATAAACCGCACTAATTCTGGATTTATTGCCCTGTAAATCGCTGACGGCCCGGGTATGCAACACTTCTCCTGTGTGCGCATTCTGAAACTGTAACTCAAAGGCTGTTACGGCGCTTATCCGATAGCGTTTATCTGCCGATACAGCTACTGTAGTGGTGGGATTGGCAGAATGGCTTAGCGGGTTTGCACAAACTGTCGTAGTCAGTACTTGTGCTAACAGAAAAACTAAAAAAGCATTGAAAGGCATCAACTGATTATTCAATCACATGCACAATACCTGTCATTTTTGGATGTGGCCCACAACGGTAAGGGAAACTCCCGATTTTGTCGAACACCCGTTCGTAGAATTCATCGGGAAACAGGTAGTCCGGTTCTTCCTCACCGGAGGCTTCAAACCAGACATTATGGTATTGGCGTTTTTCCTGGTTTTCCCAGCGAACAGTAGCCCCGCGCTTGATGGTGATTTCTTTTGCGCTGAACTGGAAGTCTTTAATAATTACAATAGTTATGGCATCTTCTGCATATACCTCCTGGGCAAAAATGACCAGCAGGCAAACCATCAAGAAACTTTTCCACTGCATATTAAATGTTTCCAATTATTGAGCTAGCGCATTAATTTCAGCGCCTTCATCATCGAAACCCAGCTTAAACCCAAGTGAAACATGATGGAAGCGGCTATTGGAGTAGTCATCATGAATAGCAAAGCCGATGTTGTACCACTGATCAAGCGCCATACTGATGTCGCCCGGTTGGTCTGAAGTCAGCTTACGCACCATCTCAACGGTCCACACGCCGTCTTTAAGCTCACCATTGAAGCTTACACCCTGACCTCCTGTCATCACCCGCTCTGCAAGAATATAACCATCTTCGGATTCACCCGTGCCTGATTTATAGCGCAGCAGATCCATAAAGGAGCCATTCTCAAGCGCTGCCTGTATTTCATCCGCTGTTTTCAGTTTATCCCAGCCGCCACGCGCCTTACCATCTCTGCCTTCAATTTCAATTGCTGTACGGCTCTCTTTAAGATACTTGGTAACTCCATGGCTTAAATCAAGCCTTGCCGCTAGCGGGCTACCCGTCAGGCTGGCTTTATCAGGCTGATCAGGCATATCGTTGTTATCCTGATGGCAGCTCTGCCAGCAACCGGCTCGTTCTGCATATTCAACTTTTGGATCATCTTCGTTATCAGTCGCCAGCATCAGTGCCAGTTTGATTTGATTGTCGGGATCCAGCTTGCCACCATCGGCAAAGGGAATGGCTACATGCTCAGTATTTTGCCACTGAAAGCGCATATACAGAAACTCTTTATCGTGGGCCGCCTGGATATTCAAATTAATGTAACCGCGCTTACCCGCTATTGGAGTCGGCTCCAGCTTTTCACCACTGATAATTAAATTGCCAATATCAACTTCTTCGCCTTCATGGCATTCAACACAACGATCACCCTTGGTAAACGCTCTTTTACCGCCATGATCGCTACCCTTCAGCATCCATTCCATAGAAGACTGTCCGGGGTAAAACAAAACCACTTCAGTTGCTTCAATTCCACCCCAGGCAATTTCTTTACTGCTTGCTGGCAAAGCCACCGGAGCCACAGAATCGGTAACGGTTGCTGTAGTTGCTTGAGTATCAACTGTAGCTGGCAGTTGTACTGCAGTTTCAGTTTCATTATCTGGTGTGCTGGCAGGTGCCTGCGCGGCTGATTCCGCGGCTGATTCATCAACTGCATCTACCGGGGCCTCTGGCTGCACCACTGGCACCAGCGTTGCTTTAGCAGGCTTGCCTGTACTATTATTTTCCGCGTCAAGCAAGGCTTGCCATTGCGGCGCTAGAGGGCGACCGATCAGGTCCGGATTAGGTAGCGCCAGCTGATCCAGCTCTTCTTCAGTTAATTTATCATGAACTTTTGTATGCGCGATTCCTTTATGACAATCTATACAGGTATTACCACTTTGCATCCCGGCTAAATGCTGCTTCACCGAGCGTTTTTTCTGATCCTCTGGCTCCATTGAGTCAAAATCATGACAGTTTCTGCATTCGCGGGAATCTGTTGACTTCATCGCCGACCAGACCCTGCGCGCCATAAC
Source organism: Lysobacterales bacterium (assembly GCA_021648045.1). GTDB lineage: Bacteria > Pseudomonadota > Gammaproteobacteria > Xanthomonadales > SZUA-36 > SZUA-51. Next base: position 14,718 of record JAKITM010000001.1, on the reverse strand, counting down.
TAGGCGGTGGGCATCAAATTTTTCTGGTGTATCAATGGTTCCTAGGGCTTTGTGTAAAAGTTCTTTGCTGGCTTTTATTTTCCGGACTACCTTGTGAACCCATGGATCCGGAACATGACAGTCAGAACAGCTGGCCCTTACACCGCTGCGGTTAAGAAAGTGCTTTGTTTCCTTATATTCTTCATAAACATTGTCTTCCATCTCATGGCAGGAAATACAAAACTCCATTGTATTAGTGGCCTCCATGGCAGTATTAAAGCCGCCCCAAAAAATCACACCGACCAGCATGAAAAACAAAGCCGCACCAACAGAGGAACCGAGCATGATTTTACGGGACAAGAAACGGGGCTTGCTTTTACTGGTAATCATTTCTAATTATTCCTATATCTGCCACCGGATACCTGATTTACTTTCGGTAGCTGGGAAAAAATGGGCGGACATAAATTTTGTTTATGCCCGCCCGCTTTACATCTCTTTCCAAGTTGTATCAAGTTACATGGTTAACACGATTTGTAACATTGAACTTACCGGTTGGTGTGGTCAAGCCTTTGATACGAGCTTTCTCTTCAAATGTTTTCGCATCATAAACTACGATCTCACCGGTAGGATTACCTGCGTCTGTCCGGTTCCATACAGAAATCCAGACTTCACTTCCATCCGCACTAAACTCAATGTGGACTGCAACTTTGCCTTCTTCCTTAGTAACATGGATGGTCTTGACGACTTTTCCGGTTGCTTTGGAAATCACTTTCACACTCTGCTGAATAACAGGCTCAGGGTGAAGTGTCTGGTCTGCCCACACATAATCAGAAGTCGGATGAGTCCGAATAAATAGCCCCGGGCCATCGGTATCAACTACATAGCAGATTTTCCAGGCCTGGTCTTTACGACCGGCCGGGTCGTTGCCCCAAACGGTAACTTTGCCAACTCCCAGATGTGTGGTGCCGCCTACAGGACCGCAATTTGGGTCATTCCAGTTAGCACCGGGACCCGGATGAGGCTTGCTTTCCACATCAATCATAGCGGTAAGCTTGCCGGTTTTAGAATCAACAATCACCATTTTATCTGATGCATTGGCTGCAATTTGGAAGTAACGACCGGTTGGATCAAAGAATCCGTCATGCAGGAACTTGGCCGTGTTTACCATGTTAATGTCCAAATTATCCAGATCGGAATAATTTACTTGCCACATCTGACCTAACTCTTTAACAGCTACCCAGAAAGTAGGTTCGTTAGGAGTGGTGTAAATCGCCGCAACTCGGGCCTCGTTTACATACTCGCCATCTACATTGACACCACGAGTTGAAACAACCTTGAGGGGCTCCATGGTTACCGCATCGAGGATTACAAAATGAGGTGGCCAGTAACCTCCCCCGATAACATATTTGCCATCACCTGAGACTGCAACATCGCGTGCGTCATACGCCATTTGGGCTTCAGCCACCAGCATGCTTCCAGGCTTCTGCCAAAGATCGATCTTGGTCATTTTGCCATCACGGCCCTGGGTATACCAGAAGCGACCAGGCTCACCATTTACCGGCTTTTCAGTGGTATGTTTCTCGACTGTTTTAATAACATGTACCGCATAGCCGGTATCAATATGATCAACGATTTCATGTTTATCACCATCGATAATAGCGACCTTACCGGCATCCCTTTCGATAACTACAAAAAAGTTTTTCCAGTTGCGGTTATGTAGTGGCTTGCTTGGGTAGTCCGCAGGGGCAATATACACTTTATGCCGTTCTTTCATCAACGCCAGAGACATTTCCGGTGGAATCGGCGGCTCCATCTGGATATATCTGGCCAACAAATCAATCTGTTCGTCAGAGTAGATATCATCGAAGTTATTCATCCCGCCTTCGGTACCGTACTTAATAATCTTGGCCAGCCGCTTGGTACCCAGCTTGAGTGTACCTTTGCTTTTTTTCGCCGCGTTTGGCTGTGGTTCCAGATTTGAACCGGTGGCACCAACACGCAAAACACCATGACAACCTGCGCAACGCTGGAAGTACATACTTTTTGCTTGGTCAAACTCAGCTTCATTGAGTGGGACAAGCGGGGCTTTTGCGGCAAATACAGGGCTGGTAACCGCCGCAATGCCAAAAACCGCCGTTAGTAACATGGATCTAAATAAAACTTTCTGATTCGTTCTCATCTAACTTTACTCCTCATGGTTTTCTAATAAGCATTGTAGAAACCTACTTTTACTGCTTATTCTTGACTCTGCAATCGACTATATACCATTCGATCAGCTAGCTCCTTGACTCGCGTCAAGCAATTGCATTGGCGCCAATAACTCGCCTGGATGAAGTCTCCGCAGAAATAAACTTTTGCTTTAAATTGACAAGCCCATGGTTCAACCAAGGCTTGCCAAATATAAACCCTTAGAATTTTGCTGTTGCCATTAACCACAGCTTAGTGGTATCCGGATAAACTGTATCGCCACTGTAGAAGGCGGCCTTAAACAACAAACTGTAATGTTTGTTGATAGGGGTTACCAATACCGCGTCGAATTCACTGCCATAATCACCACTGCCATCCTCGGCTGCAAAATCGTGATACACCAGCGTCCATTTATTTTTACCGAATTCACCTTTGGCACCAACAAAGAAATCGTTGAGACCGGCATTCGGCGTTGCCAAGAATTTATCCGCCCAGCCGTTAAATGCATGCAGTGTCGCCAATGGGGTACGGAAAGCAGCACCGCTTCTATTTTGATCACCGCCCAAGGATTCAAAACCGACGAAGATTGTCAGCGGCTGGAATTTAAACGCGGCATCAAGCCGATAATATTTTGCAGAGTAATCTACTGGGTTATTGGCTTTGTCTGTTTGATAAGCGTATTCCAGAGCATAGGTAAATTTAGCCTCATCACCACCGACTTTACCCGCCCATTTTGCACCGAAAGTACTGGTAGAGAATGTGGCTGCATCTTGGTTATCAATGTCATACCAGTAGCCCACCAGTTTGCCGGCACCCGCTATCGGAAAAGCTAGGTTGGCAAGAAATGTGTCCTGCTCATGGTCACCGGCGGGTACATCTCCACCAAAAATTCGATTCACATTCCAGACATAACCTACAAACAACTTGGCTTTATTGCTGAAGCTAGAGGTATATGAAACAGCGTCATAGGTTTGTTCATTTTGACGCCAACCTACACCGCCCACAAAGCGCTGATTATCCAACAAAATACGCTGACGACCGCCGCGTAAGAAACTGCTATCGTTAAAATTATAATCCAGATACGCCTGATTAACTTCGGTACCTTTTGGATCAGCTACCACAGGGTAGATACTTTTACCCGGAGGAGAAGTGCCGGCCCCGCTGTTGAAATTATCAACGATGACATGCGAGATGTTCTCAGCTTCAACGAACACACTGAAACCGTTCCAGCGGGATGTTCGGTAGTTCAATCGAGTCCGTAGAGTAGATGCATTGGCATTCTTGCTAAAGCCATCCTGATCAACGAATTCATAACGGTAGCGTAGCGTTACCTGGGCCTTGCCCTCGGTAACGGCTTCAGCGATAGAACCTGACTCTTCTGCCAGCGCGTTTGATGTAGTGAATAATAAGCCTGCTGATAATAATGCAAGCGTCAGTTTGTTTTGTTTGAGTAATAACATGATGCCTCCTGATGGCTCATAACCCTTTAACTTGTAGTCGTTAAAGAACTTATTTAATAATACTCCTATGGCAAATACAGGACTTGACTTCGGTCAATTAAAAAGCCTAAAAAAACCCAATTTTTATGTCGGGTTTTTGGTTTAAAATTTACTGGTTTAAGCACATGATTACCTCAGTATTTTTAAGTTAACTGAGATGTTCCTTCCCGGCCGTGAAAGCACCTCAATAACGGGATCATCGGGGGCAAACTTCGAAACATCACTCCAGCGCCAGTATTGCTTGTCCAGAAGGTTGAAAATACCCGCATCAAGACGAACAGACTGACTGATTTCCCAGCCCACGGTAAAGTCTAAAATAGCGTAACTTGGGGTCGCAAACCTATCAGCATCTGTCTCATCAATGCGCTTTTGTGCTGCGGTAAATGTAGTGATTAACGCCGTTCGAAAACGCTGGTTTGCTGATGACCAATTCAGGCCGGCGACCAGTTGAGGTGGTGACACCGTATTGAGTGGTTGATCATTGTCAAGGTTTTCACCCCGGGACCAATAGGCTCCACCCTCAAAACTCAAGCCTTCAACAAGCTGTTCCAGTGATTGTTGCCACTGAATTTCAGCACCATAGATGCGGGCATCAGTAATATTGCGTGACTGAAAACGCAGCTCGCCACTGGCAGAATCAAAACCCAGCAAGGCCGCAGACTCAATAAAATCCACATACTCAGTCCAGAACACCGAGACGCTAAAGCTGTCTGCGCGACTGCTCTGACGGATTCCAAACTCAAGGCCATCGGAGGTTTCCGAGCGCAAATCCGGATTGGGTAGTACCCGATATTTAAACAGCGGCAGATACAGCGATCGATTGATATCCTGGGACGGCGGTGCCCGAAACCCACGGGCATATTGCCCAAATAGACTCCAGTCCTTAGCTAGGCGATACAAAACACCCAGCTTTGGTGAAAACCCGTCATCACTGACATGACTAATTACAACATCAGCGTTATTGGTATCGTAAACCGAATCTCTTGTTGGGCTCATCTGGTAGTCGTCGTAGCGCAAGCCTGGAATCAAGCGCCAGCCGGTGTCGCCTAATTCAATTTCATCATGGATGAATAGGCTCGTTTCACGAGTTGTAGAAATGGGGAAATCACGGGTCGGATAGACCTCACCCAAAAGAATATTCGTTACCTCACCGGTGATCAGGTTGGTTGAGAGCGCGTCCCTTTTTTCACGAATTTTATTTTCCTGATATTCCACCCCGAAACCGAGATTATGTACCCATGACCCGGTAATATGCTGGCGGAAACCGTTCAGTTCTAGCCCAAAGATCGAATCATCAAAGTAAAATTGCCGATCAATTTGTGCAGGCCGCCTACCTGCACGAGTTTCAAATGTTTTTTGTACAGTCGCTGCATCCTGATAGAAAACTCTGGCCACACCTTGATCCAGCCAGTCTGTACTGAAACTATAGTCCAGCGCCAGTAGATCGCTGCTGTTAGCGTCATCCCCTCTGAGCTCGGTAGTGCTGCGAAAGCGGCCCGTACCCAGTAAAGAGCGAATATCCGTTTGTGCATCCTTACGGAAGCCGTTGTAGGTCATCCGCAGGCGGTTGCCAGTGGCGCTGTCCCAGACAAACTTAGTCAGTAAACTGTCGCTATTCCAGTCTTGTTTATCATCGGGAAATTCCTTATCTGCCATATTCTCAACTTCATGGCCAACCCGGCGGCTGTAAAACGCCAGTAAACCGGTGTTTTCATGTTGCCAGGCAACTCCACCCGTAGCGATCCAACTATTGTCAACACTGTTATACCCAGCTTTTGTACGCACACCTATACCCGTATAACCGACTAAATCATCAGGGTCCCAGGTGGTAACTGCCATCACCCCGCCTATCGCCCGGGAACCATACAGCGTGGATGCCGGTCCGCTGAGAATCTCAACCCGTTTAATGGTTTCAACTTCCAAGGTATCGCGACCGGTATTGGAAAAATTACTCAGAGAGAACTGTGACTGCACCGGAACACCGTCGATTTCCATCACCACGCGATTACCGCCGATACCACGAATATTTAGCCCTTCGCCACCAAAGCGGGTGCCTGCGCTGTCGATATTGATACCCGGCTGGTAGCGCAACATATCATCGATACTCTGCGCACTGTTGCGTTCAATTTCCAGCGCATCAATAACCGTAACCGAACCGGCGACATCGGCTAGCGGGCGAGAAATTTTACTGGCAATAACCACCATCGGTGATAGTTCAGTTATCTCCTGTTGATCGACGCTTTCGGTATCTGCAGCGTTAAGTGTAAATGGTAGCAACAAAGCACCAAGACACAAGCAGGTGGGGTTTTTATTCATAAAAATAACTCGCATTGGAACGGGGTTAAATAATCAAATAGGATTATAGTTAACCGGCGTTAAATACGCTTGATCACGGTCAAATAAACCCCTAAAAACAGGGTTTAAAACCGTTGGGTATCACTCTGCTTTTTTTACCAAACACGCGTCCCACGCAGCGCGTGGTTGTAATAGATGGCAATTGTAAACAAAACCATTGCCATACCTTGATGTAAAACACCGAGGGTGGTGGGTACAAACATCAATAATGTAGCAATTCCCAGACTGAACTGTACAAGCACTGCTAACATCAGCAAATGCAATGCAGGTCGAGCCCTTGGCGGCATTCCCCGGTTGCGCGCATACAGCCAGAAAGCCGAAATGATCAGCAAAGTTAGTGTTGCCAACACCCTATGGTCGAATTGAACTGTCAACAGGCTCTCAGTAAAGTTTCGCCACAAGGGTTGCATTGATAAAAGATCTTTATGAATCCATTGACCATCCATTTTTGGGAAAGTATTAAACACAAATCCAGCTTTTAAACCGGCTACAAAGGCACCGGAAATAACTGTGATTGTGATTAGCCCCGTGAGCCACAGACTTTTATTGTATAACCGGTCCCGATGCCCGTCTGTAGCGTGGAATAACAGGCTCATTGCCACCCAAAACATATACGCATAAATGATAAAGGCTGAAATCAAATGAGCTGCCAGTCGGTATTGGCTGACACTGGGATTGTTTACCAGCCCGCTTTTCACCATATACCAACCCAGTAAACCCTGAAAACCGCCCAATAGGAACATCAGTCCGTATTTTGGAAACTCCTGTTTTTTTATCCTGCCAGTGGCCAAAAAGAACAAAAATGGTAATAAGAAAACCACCCCAAGCGCGCGCCCTAATAAGCGATGATAATACTCAAGCCAGAAGATCTCCTTGAACGCTGCAACATCGAAATGCTTATTCACCTTATGGTATTGCGGCGACTGTTGATAAAGCTCAAACTTATCCGACCATGCCTGTTCGCTGGTTGGTGGCAACACGCCCATGATCGGTTTCCAGTCTACGATAGACAAACCTGAACCGGTAAGCCGAGTTGCACCGCCGAGCACAACCATAAGAAATACCAATGCACAGCAAATCAGTAGCCAGGCAGCTACCTGTCGATTATGTTTTATCTGCTTGAGATAGACAGTCAAAGGAATTCCTCTTTGTGAATTTAAGCACAGCTAGACCTAAGGATATTATCACTTAAATCATGACGTTTGTAATCCACATTTTTGTAATTGCTAAAGTATAATCAATAGCTTAATTAACTAAGAAAATACCTTTGGCAGCTATTATGGAATCACTCTACCCGATTATTAAACACAGTCATATGACCCTGGCGATCTTGAGCATCTTAGGATTTACCCTTAGATTTGTCTGGAAACAGTACCGCCCAGAGTTGCTGCAGAAAAAACTGGTGCGGATATTGCCGCATATCATCGACACTTTGTTGCTTGTCTTTGGCCTTTGGCTGCTTACTATGGTGCCGTTTTCACACGCCTGGTTAGGGGCAAAGCTTATCGGCCTGGTGGTGTATATTATATTCGGTATGCTGGCACTGAAACGCTGTATTACCCGCAGTTGTCAATATTTAAGCTTTGTGGCTGCCATTACTGTGTTCGCCTGGATTGCATCGGTGGCTATCAGTCACCAACCGTTGGGGTTTCTTGCCTTCGGGGGCTAGCACACTACCGGCCGCTGATTTCAGCAGCCGGTTTATTGCCTAATAGATTATCTAATAAATTGCTTATTAATTTAGCTCAATCTTCGCTATTGACCTCAACATAACTTTCAGCTGACATCAGGCCATCAACTTCACTGGGGTCATCGGCTTTGATACGGAACAGCCAACCTTCGCCGTAGGCATCATCGTTGATGGTTTCAGGGGCGTTTTCAAGCAGCTCATTCACCTCTACCACTTCGCCGCTGATGGGGGCATAGATATCAGAAGCGGCTTTGACGGATTCAACCACCGCACAGGGGTCACCTGCAGTGAAAGCATCACCCACTTCAGGTAGCTCTACAAATACTACATCACCTAACTGACCTTGCGCGTGATCAGAAATACCGATAGTAGCAATCTCATCATCCATTTTTACCCATTCATGGGACTCGGTATAAAACATATCGCCCGGAACATCATTCATTTTTGGACTTCCTTATTAATTATTAGGTCAAATTATCGCTTAATATTGTTACCTAGTTTAATTCTAATAGATTTAATCTAAAATGCCATCACAAACACGACCTTTTCGTGCAAATGGCATTTTTACCAGGCGTACCGGCAGTTTACGACCACGGATATCGACTAAACAGTGATCTACAATATCCCGATCTACCCTAGCCATAGCAATTGCTTTTTCCAGTGTTGGTGAGAAGCTACCAGAAGTGGTTTCGCCAACAATAGCGCCCGCTTCATTCACCAGGTTTTGATATGGGCGCAAAACACCACGCCCTTCCAGCACCAAGCCGACCAATTTTTGTTTGAGCCCAGCTTCCTTTTGCGCTAACAACGCTGAGCGGCCGATAAACTCCCGCTCATTTTTGAGCGCTACCGTCCACGCCAAAGCGGATACATACGGACTGGTGGTTTCATCCATATCCTGTCCATATAAATTCATTCCGGCTTCAAGGCGCAGGGTATCACGCGCGCCAAGGCCACAAGGTTTTACTTGTTCATTTAAGAGTTTGTTCCAGAGCACGATTGCAGCGTCGGCTGGCAGCATGATTTCAAAACCGTCTTCACCGGTATAACCCGTTCTGGCAATAAATAGATCACCAATCTGAGCTGCCTGAAAAACACTTAATGCCAAAGCTGATTCTGCATCTTCAGCATTGAGTATATTCGCGGTTTTCTGGCGCGCATCAGGACCCTGAACCGCCAGCATGGCGAGGTCTTTTCGTTCGTTTACCGTTACCTCATACCCACCTACCTGCTTCTCCAGCCAGGCCATATCTTTATCGTGAGTCGCTGCATTTACCACCATCCGAAAATGGGTTTCAGTGAGGTAGTAAGTGATCAGGTCGTCAATAATGCCGCCTTCAGAATTGAGCATGCAGCTATACAAGGCTTTGCCCGGTTCTTGTAATTTAGCAATATCATTGGCGAGAAGCTTGCTAAGAAAAACCCGTGCATCCTTGCCTTTAATTTCAACTACCGTCATATGTGAGACATCAAACATACCCGCGGCATTGCGAACCGTATGATGCTCATCGATTTGTGAACCGTAATTAATGGGTAAACCCCAACCACCAAAATCAACCATGCGTGCAGCGGCATCGATATGCGCCTGATAAAAAGGAGTTTTACGGGACATCTCGATAGCTCTCATGATAGTTGCGACAGCGGTATTCTAATCTTTTCTGCAACGCTTTGTACTTCTAAAGAGCTCAAGCCGGGTTGCTAGTTGCTAGTCGCTAAACACACAACCCGAATAGTAGAGCCTACCTTTAACCACTGAGTTTCCAGTCAACCGAGAGTTTGCCAGCACCCTCAATCATGATTGCAGCCGCAGCTGCTGTCAGCAATAACGACCATTGGTAACCACCGGCGGCAAACATGCCGTTATCCCAATGCACCAAGAATGTTGCAACCAGCATGGCTATTACCAGCGTAAACGCCGCTGGGCGCACCATAAAACCTATCACTAACATGAGACCACCAATAGCTTCTGAGCTGGCAATTAGAACAGCCATCAGCATAGGAAATGGCAACCCCAAGGACTCCATAAAGCCAGCGGTTCCGGCCAAACCCGGGCCACCGAGAAAACCAAATTTAGGCAAACCATGCCCAATAAAAACCAGGCCGGTTATAACCCTTAGAATTGTTAACCCCCAACCTGCATCTGTGTACGCAATTTTACTTATATTCATTTACTACTCTCCGTCAAAGCTTTAAAAAATACTTAAACAAACTGCTTGAATCAACTATCATGTCTATATTATCACACAAACATATATTATGTACTGATTAGTACATCATCAAAAGGTAACTATCATGGGTAATCGTCTTTCAAAAATTTACACTCGCACAGGCGATGATGGTAGCACCGGGCTCGGTGATGGCGAGCGCACCGGCAAGGACAACATCCGCGTAGAAGCCTTCGGCACGGTTGATGAGCTCAACAGTGCCATTGGCATGGTGGTTAGTGCGGAAAATAATACGGCTATTAAAGACTTGCTGCTATCCATCCAACACCACCTGTTTGATCTGGGTGGTGAGCTTTCAATGCCAGGGTATACCCTGTTACCGGAAGGCCGAGTGGCCAAGCTTGAAAACATTCTTGATGAGTACAATAAGGATTTACCCATGCTCAAGGAGTTCATCCTCCCCGGCGGCGGCACCGCTGCAGCCGCCTGTCACCTCGCTAGGACAATATGCCGGCGTGCGGAACGCCGAGTGGTAGAGTTAGGGCGTAATGAAAAAGTAAACCCTGAGGCTATTCGCTATTTGAATAGGCTTTCTGATTTGCTGTTTGTGCTATCCCGTGTCATCGCACGCGAAGACGGTGTGGGTGAGATTCTTTGGGATCACCAACGCAATCAGTGAGAGTAGTTCAGAGGATATTTGCAACTTAGGCCGCGTGGGTATGAATGCCCACGCGTAAAAACTCGAAATACCGGGCCACTGTAGATCATCGTGATGCTAGCCACTTATGGATTGTTCAAATCTGCCTAATATGTAGTTCTCTATCCAACTGTGCATCTGCCAATTTTCAAGAAATGCACAATGCCCACCCTTGCGGGTATAAACCCTTTCAAGGCATGCTGTAGCAGGCAGCTTTTCAACTTCAGCAACTGGAATCACCGGGTCATCCAGAGTCGCTACAATAGTAGTGGGGACTGCCAGTTCGCTAAGCGCATCACCGACAAGTGAATAACCATCCAGGTATTCTTCCAGCGTGTCCCAGGGCGTGTGATTAACCACCAGGTCTTCGGTTCGATCTCTAAGCCGGGGCATTTTGTACCAGCGGCTAAAGTCATATCGCTGTGGAAACAATTGTTCTTTTTTGCGCAGAGATTTTTCCCACTTTCGATTAAAGTAGTACTCGTAAATCGGGATACCGCTTTCCAATGCATCCAGCACATCATGCGGGCGTATAACCGGGCATACCGCAACCACATGTTGCAAAGGAATATTGTTCACTGGTGCCCTGAGAGCCACCCTGAGAGTGAAGTTTGCACCCAGGGAAAAACCCACCATAAACACCGGGCGTGTGCTAATTCTGCTACAGGCATCGGCAATAGCATGCACCACTTCTTCAATCATCCGCGAATGGAATATTCCTTCATTCAGGTGATGACTGTCACCATGATCACGCAGATTAAGGCGTAGAGTATCAAAACCCTGATTGAACAAGGTGGAAGCGGTCGCCAGTAAATAATTAGATTCCGAACTGCCCTCCCAACCGTGAATCAGAATAACCAAGCCGCGTTCTTTTGCCGACTCAGCCTGAGCTGAATAAAACCCCAGTAGGCGAATGCCGTCACCACCGTCGAGAACCCACTTCTCACTCGCCGCTAACAATGCCGCCGCCTGTGGCAGAATTCTTTTACGCCGATATAAACTACTGCTGAGTAGTGTTTGCACATGGGTATTGGCCAAAATACCCTGTGGTGCAAAGCTGTCATCAAACTTCATTGCTGAGTTCTTGAGCAGCATATACCGCAGCGACTGCGTTTTGTGACGCTTCTGCCAATTGCCTTCTACTCTTTTCTGCGGATATTATGGGTGCGAGAAAATGTAGCTCCGCAATACTCCCTGGCTCGCCTAACAAACGCATGGCATTCCAGAAAAACCTTTCTTCACGATCACATAAACTAATACGAGGATTTAAGCTGCCATCGTGTAAATAGCGGATACAAACCGGCTGGACCTGAATGTCCTGTTGAATGGGTACTTGGAACAATCGGGCATGAAAGCGATGGACTTTATCGCCGCAAAATATTCTACCTTCTGGAAATACAGCAACGCGTTTACTCTCGTTGGTTTTCGCGGAAATTGCATCAATCACCGCTTGCAGGGAATTACCAGAGCCCCGATGATGAAATACCGTATCCCCAAGTCGTGCAACAGTACCGACCAGTGGCCATTTGGCAATTTCCGCTTTGGAAACAAAGCTCATTTTAGTGACCGAGCCAAGTACCAAAATATCGAGAAAAGAAACATGGTTGGCGACCACAAATAAGGGGCCCGAATTGATGCTACCAATAATTTGCCTACGAATACCAAAAGCCAGGCATAAACTATTGGCCCAGCCAGCTTGCATAACTTCATCGAGCTGGCGTTTGCCAACCGTAATAGCAGCGCCATAGCGATTGACTGTTAATAACAACAAAGGCAGGCCGATGATAATTAGCAACAGCAAAAAAGGCAGGCGAATCAGAATTCGCAAGGGGTGTAGCCAGCTCCAGCCTGAGCCTATGGCTGTTTGTGTTAAAGATTCCTGCATGCGGTATTTCGCCCGATTTCCAGCTCGACAGAATAACACAGCCACGGAGAGTAAAAAGTAGTTAAAATACCACTTTATCGTAAAACATAGATTCACAATGCCAGATACCAACCAACATACAATCAAGTTGCAGCTCAGTGGCAAAACTTTTAGCATAAAAAGTGATGAAAGCGTACTTGAGGCCGCTGGTAGGCAGGGAGTAAAACTTCCCTACAGCTGCAAAAACGGCACCTGTGGTAACTGCAAAGCCCGACTAATCAGCGGCACAATCAGCTATCCAACCCACCCTCCCCTGGGATTAGATGAAAATGAAATAGCCAACGGGGATGTCTTGTTGTGTCAGGCTGTTGCTGATAGCGATTTACTGATTGCAGTGCGCGAAATTGAAGCTATAAAAGACATACCCGTACGCCTGCTACCGGCACGCGTATGCAGTAAAGAATTTCTCTCGCCGAGTGTGGTAAAACTGAGATTAAAACTGCCAAAAGCTCAAAGAATGCAGTTTTTGGCCGGCCAATATATTGAAATCTTGTTAGCTGGCGGTAAACGCCGTGCTTTTTCAATCGCCAGCCCGCCAAATGACGCAGATGAACTCGAGCTGCATATCCGTCACATAGATGGGGGTGACTTTACTTCTTGGGTGTTTACCGAGCTGCAAGTTAAAGGAATATTACGCATCGAAGGCCCGCTAGGAACCTTTTTTATTCGCCATGATAATAAACGGCCGATGATAATGATGGGTGGTGGTACAGGTTTTGCACCTTTAAAATCGATGATCGAGTACCTGTTGGGTAAACAGAGCACCCGCTCCATTCACTTATTCTGGGGTGCGCGCAATGCAGATGAATTGTATTGTCTTGATCTGCCCAAAGGCTGGGCTGAAACTCAGTCGCATATACAGTTCACACCGGTATTGTCCGACCCTTCTCCCGGCGACAACTGGCAGGGGCGTACGGGCTTTGTGCATACTGCGGTAATGGATGATTACCCGGACATGTCCACTCACGATGTTTATATGAGTGGCCCACCGATAATGATTGATGCCGCTCGACATGCTTTTCCGGCACAGGGGCTTAAGGATGACCGTTTGTTTTATGATTCCTTCGAGTTCGGTGCTGATGTTCCCTTTGAGATCCTTGCTGAGCCACACTAAGTGCTGCGTGGGCATAAATGCACACCCTACCAAAGATTTGTAGCGTAGATACTATGAAAGCCACAAAAGTCGTATCCTCTAAGACCCAAACAAAATCGGAGAAAACAAATGACTCAAGTGGCTTTCAAACAAGACTGTACATCAAATGACCCTATTTTGTATATGGCATTTGATCTTTCCCATAAAAGCTGGAAGATTGCCTTTAGCGATGGAACTCGCAAACGCTTCTGTACGGTTGCAGGAAAAGACCTGGAGGCTTTGTCTGCTGCGATAGAGAAGATTCGCCAGCGATTTCGGTTAGCAGAGGAGGTCCGCATTGTGAGTTGTTTTGAGGCGGGTCGTGATGGCTTTTGGCTGGATCGTTATCTTCGCAGCATAGGAATTGATAATATAGTCGTTGACTCCTCCAGTATTGAAGTGAGTCGGCGCAAGCGTTCTGCCAAGACCGACCGTATTGATGCGGGCAAGCTATTACTTATGCTCATTCGGTATATAGGTGGTGAGCGTAAGCACTGGGGTATTGTACGGGTACCGGGTGAAGCGGATGAAGACCTCCGCCGGGTCCAGCGGGAGGTTGATCGCTTAGTGAAGGAACGGGGACAGCATACGGCCAGGATGCGTTCGTTGCTGAACCTTCACAGTTTTGTTGTGGATAAAGTAGGAGGTCCGGGCTGGTCAAAGTTGGTGACAGGCTTGCGCGACTGGAATGGGGCGCCCCTGGGGCCTAATCTGGTGGCGGAGTTATTACGCGAGAATGTACGCCTGAGTCTTGTACGCGAACAGTTGCTGGAGTTGGAGCGAGAAAAGCGCCGTTTGCTTGAAGAGGAGTTGGAGAAATACCCGTCCTTGAAGCAAGTACAGCAGTTGTTGTTACTGAAGAGCATCGGCAAAGCCAGTAGTTGGGTTTTTGTGATGGAGTTTTTTGGCTGGCGGCAGTTCAAGAACCGTAAGCAGGTGGCTTCTCTGGCGGGTTTAACTCCCACCCCATTCTCGAGCGGTGATGATAGCCGGGAACAGGGTATTAGCAAGGCGGGTAACTGCCGGATACGCAGTATGATGATAGAGATAGCCTGGTTATGGTTACGCTATCAGCCAGAGAGCGAACTGA
>JAKITM010000112.1 GCA_021648045.1 Lysobacterales bacterium | reverse complement strand
AAACCCAGGTAATGGGCTATACAACGCATCCCGTTGCCGCATTGCTCAGCCTCGCTGCCATCGGCATTATAGATGCGAAAATCAAGCAAGGCCGAGGCTTGGCTGCTAACTTCGAGAATTAGGAACTGATCGCAACCAATACCGGTATGCCGGTTCGCGAGCTGCTTTAATTGCTTGGCATTCGCCTTGAAAGATTGTTGACGGTTATCAATAAGGACAAAGTCATTGCCTAGGCCATGCATCTTATGGAAGATAATTCCCACAGGTTACTTAGTGAATTTTGTTGCTTGGGGCGCGGACGACTGGATTGGTTTTTCCGTTTCATCGCCGTTACGGTTGGGTTCTTTAAGAAAAAGATCGCCTTTCTGGCCACAGGCACTCAAGCTCAGGCCTAATAGCAGCAGAATAAACAAGCGTTTCATGGCGACTTCCTATAGTGACATATTTATTGGACTTACACTGTAA
Organism: Lysobacterales bacterium; assembly: GCA_021648045.1. GTDB lineage: Bacteria > Pseudomonadota > Gammaproteobacteria > Xanthomonadales > SZUA-36 > SZUA-51. The sequence goes on along the minus strand of JAKITM010000112.1, from coordinate 6,861 downwards.
ACTATATACTATCTCAATTGCATAAAACCAGAATAATTAGAGAAGGCGAATAAAAGTGACAATAGAACAACAATACCCGGATTGTGCGGTAGTAGAAACAGCTAAAAACCCCCGTTTTACGGTGATATGGCTGCACGGTCTGGGTGCAGACGGGCATGATTTTGAACCCATTGTGCCGCAACTGGGTTTAAGCCAAGAATTACAAGCTGCCGGGGTGCGTTTTATTTTTCCAAATGCAGCCTCCCGTCCGGTAACCATAAATGGCGGTATGTCGATGCCAGCCTGGTATGACATTAAAGGCATGGATTTACGCCGGGATCAGGATGAACAGGGAATTGCCGACTCCAGCAAACGCATCAGCGACATGATCGATGCTGAAATTGCAGCGGGTAGAAAGCCCGCTGAGATTGTTCTTGCAGGTTTTTCTCAGGGAGGAGCGATGGCCTTACATGTAGGCCTGCGATACCCGCAGAAACTGGCGGGTATTATGGCGCTTTCCTGCTATTTATTGTTTCCTGAACAGCTTGAAACCCTAGATAACCCGGCAGCGGCTGGAATGGATGTTTTTGCAGCCCACGGCAGTCAGGATCCAGTGGTCCCCTATGCTGCGGGAAAAACCGCTGCCAGTCGCCTCAGTAAACTGGGTTATCAGGTGCAATGGCAGGTATACACCATGGCACATGCGGTATGTCAGCAGGAAATCAAGGATATTGGCCGTTGGTTAAGTCAGCGTTTTACAATTAAATAGAATGTCTAAGCAACAACACGAAGAAAGCCTGCAGGTCATTTTGCCAGATTTTTGTCGTTGGCAAGTGTTGCTAACCGCCGTGTTGATGGGGGAAATTGTCCTGCTTGCTAACGCTTTGTTGCATCCCCAGCAAATGGACTGGTATCAACTCGGACTCTCTACCCTCTTGATCGGCGCGCTCTCTATTTTGATGATTTCAAGTTTGTGCTGGTGGCGCAACTGGCTGAATAATTTTGAGGGCAATCGGGCCTGGTGGGTAAGCTGGCTACTGATCGTAGTTAGTGCGGTTTTCTATTCATGGTTGGGCTGGATGTTGCTGCAACGGTTTGGGTTTTCTCTTCCTGAAGTCCAACAGCCAGGTTTCAGCCTGCGTATTAGCCTGGTTGTAGCAATGATTTCAGCGGCGATGTTACGCTATTTATATATTCAGCAATTATGGCAACAGCAAACCCTGTCGCAAACAGAAGCCAGAGTTCAGGCGCTGCAAAGTCGCATTCGACCACACTTTTTATTCAACAGTCTGAATTCAATTGTGGCACTCATCCCAGAAGATCCGGCGAAAGCAGAACAGGCAACCGAAGATTTGGCAGACTTGTTTCGTAGTGCGCTACGGGATACCAGCATCGCCGGCACTCTCGGTGATGAACTTGAAATGGTGCGAAAATACTTGCGCATTGAGCATCACCGCTTCGGTAGTCGCTTGCAAATAGATTGGCAGGTCGATGATTTACCCACAGATGCCAGAGTCCCTCGCTTATTACTGCAACCCCTGGTTGAAAACGCGGTCGCTCATGGTATCGAACCCAGTCCTAACGGTGGAGTTGTTGGAATTTCAGGTGCTTGTGATGGGGATTTTGTGGTGATTGTGGTCAATTCACCGCTCACCAACAGCTTGCCGTCACGAAGTGGTAACCAAATGGCTGTTGCCAATATCCGTGAACGCTTACAATATCATTATGCGGGTCGGGCAAGTCTGAGCCTGAACCGGGAAGAAGGACAGTTCCAGACAATATTACGGTTTCCTTATGATGCATATTCTAATAGTTGATGATGAACCTCTGGCCTTGAGCCGTTTGCGCCGCTTACTGGCGGAAATACCAGGCTGTGAGGTCGTTGGTGAAGCACTAAATGGCCGTGAAGCCTTGCAAAAATACAGCCAGCTTAAACCGGATCTGTTATTGCTGGATATTCACATGCCGGAGATGGGTGGTCTAGAGCTTGCTGCTGAGTTGAAACTAAAGAGCCCTCAGCCGGCAATAGTCTTTTGTACCGCCTTTGATGAACATGCCTTGCAGGCCTTCGAGCAGCAAGCACTGGACTACCTGCTTAAACCGGTCCGGCGTGAACGCTTAATTGCGGCTTTAAATAAGGCCCGCCAGTTTCTTGGTCTGGGTTCGGCTGATGCCGTTCAGCGTAAATATCTGCGCTCACGGGTCGGTGAAAAAGTAATATTAATCCCCATGGAGGAGATATATTGTGTCCGTGCCGAGGATAAATATACGATAATTTGTCATCAGGGTGGTGATGCCATCATTGATGAACCCCTGAAAGAACTGGAACAAGAGTTTGCTGCTGAATTCCTACGAATTCACCGCAATACACTGGTGGCTCGGGACAAAATTCGCGGACTGCACCGGGACTCAAAAGGTCAGCAGCACTTGTTACTGGAAGGTACCAAACTTACCCCGCAGGTCAGTCGCAGAAATGTTGCTGTCATTCGAGACTGGTTGAAGGAACAATAAAACCATATGCAAAAAATCAGAATTGCCACGCGTGAATCACAGCTTGCCCTCTGGCAGGCAGAGCATGTGCAGGACTTGCTGCGACAAAAATTCCCGGAGCTTTCTGTCAGCCTGGTGCCAATGACTACCCGTGGAGACCAAATTCTGGATAAACCCTTGGCAGAAATTGGGGGTAAAGGCCTGTTTTTAAAAGAATTGGAGCAGGCTTTGCTGGCGGATGAGGCCGATATCGCCGTACATTCAGTTAAAGATGTTCCTGCAGTTTTGCCCACAGGCATGCAAATGCCGGCCTTTTTAGCGCGGGCGAATCCCGCAGATGCCTTCGTATCAAATAATTACGCTAATCTAGAATCCTTGCCTCCCGGGGCCATCGTTGGAACCTCCAGTCTGCGCCGCCGGAGTCATTTATTGGCCTGGCGTTCCGACCTTGAAATTCGTGATCTGCGCGGCAATGTAAATACTCGAATCGCCAAGCTGGATGCCGGTGAATATGCCGCTATTATCCTTGCCTGCGCCGGCCTTGAGCGCTTGGGCTGGGGTCAACGAATCACTCAAGCATTACCCGTTTCGCAGTGGTTGCCTTCGCCCGGTCAGGGAACTATCGGGATCGAATGTTGTGAGGGAAGTCCTGCAGCAGCATATATACAGGCACTGGATGACCCCATTGCACGCTGTGCGGCTCTGGCAGAACGCGCGCTGGCTGCACGGCTTGGGGCGGGTTGTCATTGGCCATTATCAGCATTTGCAGTAGTCACGGATAATCAACTGCAGATGCACGCTGGGCTGGCAATGCCGGACGGTAGCCACAGCGTAGCGGTTGAAGGCTCTGCCAATTGTACCGATGCACAAGCGCTGGGTAGCCGGCTTGCAGATCAGTTATTAGACACTGGTGGTCGCCAAATCGTAGCTGCCCTAGATAATATCTCAGATAATTAATGTCTACAGCGGTGCAGTCATTGGTTTTAATCACCCGTCCGTTGCCCAAAGGCCAGGAACTCGGGGCGCTGCTCAAGACTGCCGGTATTGATAGCCTGATTGCCCCTGCGTTTGAAATTCAATTGCGTGAAGGTAATTATCTGCGTGAATATCGCCAGTTCTTACAAGCGCCTGACCTGTGCCTAATTTTCCCCAGTGTTAATGCAGTTGTAGGTTTTATGCAAGGTTTGCAAAGTGCTGCGTTGAGTTTCCCGGCTCAGGCGATGTGTATAGCAGTAGGGCCGGCGACTGCCGAGGCGCTCAAAGTGCATGGTGCAAACAACATCAGTCGCTCGAAAGGGATTACTTCCGAGGCATTATTGGCACTACCGGAGATTCAGCAGGCCGCCAATTCATCTGCAAATATAGCCATTATTGCAGCGCCGGGTGGACGCGATTTAATCGAAAAAACCCTACAGTCCAGAGGCTACACGGTGCAAAAGATCACGGTTTATAAACGCCACACGCTAGCCCTGCCAACGGAAGCCAACAGTATTATTGCTTCGCAAATCAGCTTAAACAGTGTTTTTACATCTTCTCTGGCCTTAAAAGTTGCATTTACCGAGTGGCCGGAGCAAATCGCAGCTAAGTTGATTAAGGGGCAGGCACTGGTGCTCTCTAAGAGACTGCAGAAGCAGGCATTGGAATATGGGATTAAGACTGTCAGGGTTTCCTCAGCAACGGATAATCTATCAATTTGCGCGCAAATTGTGCAACAAATCGGTGCATCAGCGCGGTGATTCTAGTAGCATCTATATTAAGTCCAAGAGTATATTTTCATGAGTGAAGACAAATCCCCCGATAAAGCCGAAAAATTACCTGAAAAGGCCACAGTTAAGCCAACTGTAGAGTCAGCGGAAAATACAGGAAAAAACAAACCGGCAAGCCGGCAGAAGCCCGTTGCAAAATCAACGGCCAGCGCTGTTGATAAAACTGAAAATAAAAAGCCAAGCGCAAGGCAAGCATCCAAGCCGCCTAAGTCACCATCATCTGGCAGAGGGATTGCCATCTTGGCTCTGCTGTTGGCCGTTATCGCCATTGGCGGGGGCTACTGGCGTGAGTTTCAAAATCAGGAAGTTAACAGTACGGCACTGGCCCAGGCAAGCAATGAAAATGAGCGTTTGCAGGCTGAAATTGAAGGCTTGCAAGTTGCAGTTGAGTCAATGGGTGGGAAAATTCTCGGCGAGGATGTGCTGCAGCCTAAGCTGGATAAGTTGGGTGCGCGAATTGAAGCGGTTTCCAGTAGCCAATTGCAGCAGATTGATGCCGAATCGGCACTGCAATCCCGGCTGTCGGCACTTGAACAGGTGTTCAGCGGACTGGAGGATCGTCAACAGATAACAGAAGTTACCCTATCTGGATTAGCGTTAAACAAACAGGCGACAGACCGGGATGTAGCGCTGGCGGAAGTTACTTTCCTAATCAGGGTGGCAGCGCAGAGGCTGGTGATATTTAATGACCAGGCGGCGGCCGTCGAAATGTTGCAGTTGGCTGATCAGCAACTGGCAAGCCAGGACAGTCTTTTGTTCGCCCCGGTAAGGCATAGAATTCAGGAGGACTTGCTGGCAGTTAATGCCCTGCAGGCACCGGATATTGTGGCTATTACTGGCCAATTGCTGGCACTGGAGCAATCGGTAAGCTTGTGGCAGACGCATTTACCAGAACGCAGTGAAGAAGTGCCGGGCGAAAGTGCTGACGGTGAATCCAACCTTAGGGCAAAGCTTGCTTATCTGCTGGGTTCTCTGGTTACTATCCGGGAAGACCAAGGTAATAACGAATTCCTCACATTAACGCAGGCGGAACGAATGAAAGACCGTATTCGCCTGGAGTTACAGGCCGCAAGGGTCGCCGCACTTGTCGGCCAGGTGGCCAACTACCAGAGCTCGATAAACCGGGTTTCTAACTGGTTGCGTGAGTATTTTGATCCATCGGTGAGCGCAAATGCGAGTGCATTGAATTCTCTGGAAGAACTCTCGCGGGTTGAGCTAAGCCCCGAGTGGCCTGACTTGAACCCGCTGTTAGTACTGACCCGGCAACTGCAAGCCCGGCCAGTTAAAACAGCGATAGAACCGGTCTTGCAGGTACAGCCAGAAACAGAGACGGAAAGCTAATGCGCGCCATAATACTGATAATCAGTGGCTTGCTGCTCGTTGTTTTGGCGGCTTTTCTGGCACCAATTTTAAAAGCTGACCCAGGTTATGTGTTGGTTCGTTTTCAGGGTTGGTCGCTGGAATCATCAGTGCTGGTATTGATTGTTTCCCTAGTGTTGATTTTTGTTTTAATCCGCTTGGCATTTTGGTTCTGGCGCTGGCCATTAAGAACCGCAGAGAGAGTGCGCGAGAATGCATCCCGCAAGCGCCTTGAAAAAGGCTTGCTGGCATTGGTTGAAGGTGATTTTAAAACTGCGGAAAAGGCCTTGAGTAAATCATCTTCCGGCGAACAGTCAACGGTGGCCTTGTTAGGCGCTGCTAGAGCAGCAGAAGGGCTTTCTGATCCCACTGCCCGCGAAGAGTATTTAACCAAAGTGAAGGGCGGCGGTAAGAAAAATATATTGGTGGCGTTATCGCGGGCCGAAATGTTAATGGCCAATGAAAAATGGCACGAGGCGGCGACTGTGCTGGAGGAATTACAGCAACAAAACCCTCGTCACCAGCAAACCCGAACTTTTCTTTACCATTGCTATAGAAACACTAAAAATTGGCAAAAAGCTGGGGGGATTGCACCGGGCTTGCGTAAATTGGGTGTTATTGATGCTCAGGAAGAGGTCGATTGTTTGCAAAGAATGTATCGGCAGAGCTTAGTTCAATCAGGCGATCTGGCAGCCTTGCACAAAGCTTGGAAACAGTTGCCCCGCAATGCGCATAAGGACACTTCACTGATCAGCAGTTACGCGGGTCAATTGCTGAAGTTTTCCGCTACAGACGAAGCTGAAGCTCTGTTACGAAAATCCCTGTCGCGTGAATGGTCGGCAGAGCTTATTCATCAATATGCGATGCTTGATGGAGGTGATCCATCAGCGCGGCTTAAACAAACAGAAAAATGGCTGTACCAACAGCCCGAAGATCCGGGCTTACATCTTGCTATCGGGCGTTTGTGCCTAACCAATAAAATCTGGGGCAAAGCACGGGAGCATCTTGAAACCAGTTTGCGCCACCTCCCCGATGAGGACACCTACGCGACCCTAGGGGCCTTATGTCACCGCCTCGGTGACCTCGAAGAAGCCAGCGACTACTACCGCCAAGCATTCGAACTCACCAAGTAGATTAGTCTTTACGCGTGGGCATAAATGCCCACCCTTCTATGAAGCACAAAGTCAAGCCTCTGGTTAAAATATCCCCTTCCCGATTTTCGGGCTATTAGGGCATCACTTGTTATCTAGTCTTTCTGTTCTGTCAG
>JAKITM010000111.1 GCA_021648045.1 Lysobacterales bacterium | reverse complement strand
GTGAAAGAAATTCATTCACTCGGCATTAACATTGAACTTGAACAATCCTGATACGGAGTAGAATCGATATGAGAGACATGATCCAAAATCTCTATGGGCGTCAGCGCCAACAACCCACCGATTTCGACGCAATCCGTATTGGACTTGCGCCGCCGGAACTGATCCGTTCCTGGTCATGGGGTGAAGTTAAGAAGCCTGAAACCATTAATTACCGAACCTTTAAGCCGGAACGGGATGGCCTCTTTTGTGCCTCAATTTTCGGTCCGATTAAAGACTACGAATGCCTCTGTGGTAAATACAAACGCATGAAGCATCGCGGTGTTGTCTGTGAAAAATGTGGTACTGAAGTTACCCTGACTAAAGTTCGTCGTGAGCGCATGGCGCACATCGACCTTGCCAGTCCGGTAGCCCATATCTGGTTCCTCAAATCTTTGCCTTCGCGCATTGGCTTGATGCTGGATATGACCTTACGGGATATCGAACGCATCTTATATTTCGAATCCTATGTGGTTCTGGAAGAGGGTATGACTACGCTAGAGCGCGGTCAGTTATTGACGGATGAAGAATTCCTCAATGCCCGCGATGAATTCGGTGATGAATTCGACGCTAAAATGGGTGCTGAAGCAGTTAAAGTGCTGTTGCAGAGCATCGATCTGAAAGCAGAGCTTGAGAGACTGCGTGAAGATATCGGTGCAACGCGTTCAGAAACTAAACTCAAGCGTTTATCCAAACGGGTCAAACTGGTTGAGTCTTTCTTGAACTCCGGCAACCGTCCTGAATATATGATCATGACCATTCTGCCAGTTCTACCACCGGACTTGCGTCCACTGGTACCGTTGGATGGTGGTCGTTTTGCGACATCAGATCTGAACGATTTATATCGTCGTGTGATTAACCGCAACAATCGTCTGCGTCGCCTGCTGGAATTGCATGCGCCGGATATTATTGTGCGTAACGAAAAACGCATGTTGCAGGAATCTGTAGATGCCTTGCTGGATAACGGTCGTCGCGGTCGTGCAATTACCGGTACTAACCGCCGTCCACTGAAATCCTTGGCCGATATGATCAAGGGTAAACAGGGTCGTTTCCGTCAGAATCTACTCGGTAAACGGGTTGATTACTCCGGTCGTTCTGTAATTGTGGTTGGACCAACACTGAAATTACATCAGTGTGGACTACCTAAAAAAATGGCTTTGGAACTGTTTAAGCCGTTTATTTTCAGCAAATTGCAATTACGCGGCATGGCAACAACGATTAAAGCCGCGAAAAAACTGGTAGAGCGCGAAAGCACTGAAGTTTGGGATATCCTTTCCGAAGTCATTCGTGAACATCCAATCATGCTTAACCGTGCACCAACCCTGCATAGACTCGGCATTCAAGCTTTTGAGCCGGTACTGATTGAAGGCAAGGCTATTCAGTTGCATCCCTTAGTTTGTACCGCATTCAACGCGGATTTCGATGGTGATCAAATGGCGGTACATGTGCCATTGTCTATTGAAGCCCAGATCGAAGCGCGTACTTTGATGATGTCCACCAATAATATTCTTTCGCCAGCAAATGGTGAGCCAATTATTGTGCCATCGCAGGATGTTGTATTGGGTCTTTACTACATGACTCGGCAACTGCCTGGTGCAAAAGGCGAAGGTTCCATATACGCAGATCTAGCTGAAGTTGCTCGCGCACACGCCAATGGTGCGGTAGAACTGCACGCTTCTATTCGGGTGCGGATTGCTGAATCAATTACTTCCGAAGCTCAGGAAGATCGTGAAGAAACCAACCTAGTATCAACTACCGTTGGACGGGCACTGTTGGCTGAAATTCGGCCTATCGGTATGCCTTTCAAGTTGTTGAATTTAACCCTGAAGAAAAAAGAAATTTCTTCACTAATCAACTCCTGCTATCGCCGCCTGGGCTTGAAGAAAACGGTTATCTTTGCCGATAAATTGATGTATGCCGGATTCTCCAACGCAACTAGTGCTGGTGTTTCTATCGGTATTGATGATCTGATTATTCCTGATGAAAAGAAACCTATTCTTGCGCGGGCAGATAAAGAAGTTAAGCAGATTCAAACCCAGTACACCAAAGGTTTAATTACCTCCGGTGAGCGCTACAACAAAGTTGTCGATATTTGGTCTGGTACTAACGAAAAAATTGCAGAAGCGATGATGGATGGTATGAAGTACGAAATTCGTATTGATCGTGACGGTAATGAAATTAAAGATGAATCAATGAACTCGGTGCATATCATGGCCGATTCAGGTGCGCGTGGTTCGGCAGCGCAAATTCGTCAGCTTGCTGGTATGCGTGGTCTTATGGCCAAGCCGGATGGTTCAATCATTGAAACACCAATTACAGCGAACTTCCGTGAAGGTCTAGATGTACTTCAGTACTTTATCTCTACTCATGGTGCTCGCAAAGGTCTTGCCGATACCGCGCTGAAAACTGCTAACTCGGGTTACCTTACCCGTCGTCTGGTAGATGTTTCACAAGATGTAGTTGTGGTAGAAGTAGACTGTGGTACTGAACATAGCATCACTATTGCGCCAATTGTTGAAGGCGGCGATGTAATCCAGTCACTGGGTGAACGCGTGCTTGGTCGAGTAACCGCAGAAATAATTTACAAGCCGGGTACCGAAGAAGTGTTGCTTGATCGCAATACTATGATGGACGAGCAAATGGTTATCATGCTGGAAGAAAACGGCGTGGATCAAATGCAAGTGCGTTCAGCAATTACTTGTCAGGCTCGTTTTGGTATTTGTGGCAAATGCTATGGCCGTGATCTGGCGCGTGGCGATATCACTAATATTGGTGAAGCAGTTGGTGTAATTGCAGCACAATCCATTGGTGAGCCAGGTACTCAGTTAACCATGCGTACTTTCCATATTGGTGGTGTAGCCTCGGCAACAGCAGCAGCCGATCACTACCAGATTAAGACTACAGGTAGTATTCGTTTACATAACCTGAAATCGGTAGTTAATTCAGATAAGAAACTGGTAGCAGTATCGCGTTCAGCTGAACTTTCAGTCATGGATAGCCATGGTCGTGAGCGTGAGCGCTATAAAATACCTCATGGTGCGGTGATTAACTTTCACGATGGCGATGCGGTAACTCATGGTGACATAGTAGCCACCTGGGACCCGCACACACATCCAATTATTACTGAGGTAAAAGGTAAAGTTAAATTCCACGATTTTGTCGATGGTGTCAGTGTAACGGAAGTTACTGATGATCTTACCGGCTTAACTTCGGTTGAAGTTATCGATCCTCTGGTGCGCTCAATTGCCGGTCGCGATATGCGCCCGATGGTGAGCCTAGCGGATGGTCGTGGTAAAGAACTATTGCTCGCTGGTACCGATATTCCAGCACATTACTTCCTGCCAGCTGGCGCTATTGTTCAGTTCCATGACAACGACAGTGTTAAAGTGGGTGATGTTATCGCACGAATCCCTCAGGAATCTGCTAAGACCCGAGATATTACCGGTGGTTTGCCGCGGGTTGCGGATCTGTTTGAAGCGCGTAAGCCAAAAGAACCTTCAATTCTTGCCGAAGCAACCGGTGTGGTCAGTTTTGGTAAAGAAACCAAGGGCAAACAAAGGGTAGTTATTACCCAATCTGATGGCGAAACGGTTGAAACCTTAATTCACAAATGGCGTCAAGTTATCGTCTTTGATGGTGAGTCTGTAGTTAAAGGCGAAACCATCGTTGAGGGTGAACCTAGTGCACATGATATTCTGCGCCTGAAAGGTGTAGAAGAACTGGCCGGCTATCTGGTTAAAGAAATCCAGAATGTTTATCGCCTACAGGGTGTTGTCATTAACGACAAACACATCGAGGTAATTACCCGTCAGATGTTGCGCAAGGTTGAAGTCAAAGGTTCCGGCGACAGTCAGAAATTCCTGCGCGGTGAACAAGCGGAATTTGCCGCAGTGGTTGCCGAAAACATCAAGCTCGAAAAGGATGGTTTGGACCCAGTTATATTCCAGCGCTTGTTACTGGGTATTACCAAAGCCTCATTGGCAACTGAATCGTTCATCTCTGCCGCATCTTTCCAGGAAACCACGCGAGTACTCACCGAAGCTGCAGTTAGCGGCACCGTTGATCATCTTCGCGGCCTGAAAGAGAATGTAATTGTAGGTCGTTTGATTCCTGCAGGTACAGGTTTGGCATATCACAACAAACGCCACAGTGACCGCAAGGCCGCAGAAACCGCCGAGCTCGAAGAGCAAATGCGCGCAGAAGCAGCCAAAGAGATCGAAAGCGTTGAAAAACAGCGGCCAACAGAAGCACCGGCTGAGTCTACATTCGACGCATAGGTCTCGAACAAACCAAGTAGAAATTCAAGCCCCCTTTTTGGGGGCTTTTTATTGTGTGGTGGAAAAACTGGACTCGAAAAGGGGATTTCCGATTTTGCTGTTAAATTATGAATCTTTCGGTCAATAATCCCAGAAAAACATATACCGCCGTAATTCTTCCTATTTATGCTAGCTAGGTTTCTGTAAAGCCAATATCAACGACTTACCCCCGTTTAAGTAGGGGTTTACCGATTTTATCTGAGGATATTTCTACCTATTTATTTATCTCTAGTTAGCAATTAATATTTTCGCTTGCAAATCAATGGGATTGATAGCACGATATGACTAATGAAAATTCTTATACAGAACTATGGCTTGATATTCAGGTTTGGCTGTATAAATCAAAGTTATGGCTAAAAAGAAAATGGATGCCGTAGTCAAAAAACCAACAGAATGTGCTCCTGATGAATTGGATGCATTTCAAAAATTAGTTGAAGAAGGTGGAGAAGTTACTCCTCACGGGCTTCGTCAACGTATAGAGCAAGCCGAGGCTTTGGTATTTATTACTGAAAGTGAGTGCATTGCTGTTGGAGCAATTAAACACCCAAACAACGGCTATAAAGAAGCTGTTTTCTCAAAAGCAGGGGTAGCTGAAAAAAGTGATAGTTTTAATTACGAGCTAGGTTGGTTGTATGTGAAGCCGGAAGCAAGAGGAAAAGGCCTTGGGCATAGCTTAATGAAGGCAGTTGTTACATATCTCAGCGGCTCAAGCTGTTACGCAACAACCAGAGAAAATAACGATTCGATGCATCATTTATTTTCTCAGTATAATTTTAACAGGCTTGGTGCTGCATACCAGAGTGACAACGGATATTCACTGGTGCTGTATGCAAACAAGCCATAACAATACGCTCGTTCGGACGCAAACTACGCTGCGCTTCGTTTGCGCCGCACAGCTTGGTCGTTGAGGCTGTAGAAAAACCCCAAATGCCCTATTTTATTGAAAATCGTGAGGTATATCACATTGATTATTAAGGATATATTTTTTACTATAAATAGGGTTTTTTAATATTCGGAGGTTTTTCTACAACCTCGTTAGATTACATTACGGGGATAAGTCATGCAGAGCCCGTGGATAATAAAAAGATCGGATTCGGAAATACGGCTTTTGAATTCTTGGTTCGGTGGTGCGAAGCTTTATATTGATAGCGATTTGAAGGATTTCAACAATTCAAAGCTGGCGAGTTCCAAAACCACCTTCCTATCAGGTTCGTTCGTAAATAAATGTGGGGAACGTGAGGTAGTGGAAGTGTTCGCAAAACCAAACCTTTTAACAGTCGGGTTTCTTATTACATCGAATGGTGATGAGGTGCTTCGTGAAAAATACTAGTGCTAAGTGAAAGTGCAATCTAACTTGCCGCTCAAGATTGACCAGTTGTGACGCTACGCGGCCCAACTGGCAACTTAGCTGAACATTGTGTGTCTAATATTGTTGATTTCTATGTAATCACATAGTAATTATGTTATTTGAATAGGATTATTTTGAATGAATGAAAAATTATTGCAAATATATGCATTATCTGTGAGTTTCGTTTCTCTGGGGTGCTTGAGCATATTTAGTGGCATATTTTTATACAATGCCGTTAAAGTTTCATTTCCATCAACCATGAATACCCCAATAATGCATTATCCTCCGCAGTTTTCTAGTCATGGGGTTATGAGTATAAACCCAACAATACCTATAGTGGCAGGCCAACCATTACCACCTCCCCCTCCCCCTGTGCAAAAGAGCATAGCTAGTGATGATGAAAGAAACAAACTGATTCAAGCGAATAATAAACGGAATTTAGAAATGGCGGAAAAACGAATGAAAACAGAATCAATTATGAGCATGCTCAGATCTTTTATCATTGTTCTTATTGCATCAGTAGTATTCTTTTTTCATTGGCGGATGGCAAAGCGAGCACGCACATGAAATCACACATAAGGTCAATTAACCTAGACAGTTCTTCATGGCATTTAGATTTGGTGTTTGGGATAGAGGGTGATAGTTATGCTTATTAGAAAATTGAAGGCAACTGCTATTGTCTACCTATTGGCTCTGAGCTTTGTAGGAGGAGCATTAGTTTACGCTAGTGACTCAACAATAGTTGAAGAAGTCGAGAGTGTACTTATAATTGGGAGTGCTGAGCATCCTGATCCAATCTTAGAAATGGTTCAAGACCTAGAAAAAAAGGGAATTCTTAGGGACATAGTGGTTCTGGAGTCCTTTCCTGTTCAAATATGGGTAACTGGGCCCAAAAATGTTATTGAAAAACTCCAAAAAATGCCAAGAAAAGCATCCCCAAACTTCAAATGAAAAACACACATAACAAGGCAAATACACGCGGACAGCCCAAAGATTTTCAGGGCAAAAAGCCCGGTAGCAAGTTTGTCGCCCGGTGGCTACCCTAGGGCGTAACCAAAACTACCGCGGCGGCTTTTAATCCTGTAACAGTGACCTTCAGAAAAAACCGTTAACGGCAAGAATAGCAAACGCACTAACATTGTACTAAACCCCCCTGTGTCAGGATAGTTGTCGCCTCTAATATTTCATTAAGAGGTAGACAATAATGCGTACAATACATAATCAATCATATAAAGAACTCGGCAGCAAGCTACCGAGTTTTATAGTAGCCCCAATTGGTGGTACTTCGCTTCATGCTTATCCAGTCCCACTAGTTGGTTTTGCACATACTTCCTTATAGCCTCTTCATTGGCATTGCCAATCGTTTCCACAAAATAACTCTGCGTCCATAACTTACCGCCCCAAAAATATCGTTTCTTTATCTCCGGATAATGGCGGAAAAATTCTCGTGCCGAGATACTTTTCACAATTTGCATGATCTTGCTCGGAGACATTTTCGGCTCGCTCCGAACAACCATATGAATATGATCCTCCGGCACCTCCAACTCCACAACAATCTATGTCATAGTCAAACCCAATCTTCTCGATTATAGCTTTTAATGTGCCCCTATATGGCTCACTAAACACCTTGTGACGATACTTGGGTATCCATACAAAGTGATACATTAACCGATAAACGTGATGCGTATTTCTCTGTAGCTCCATAAGCAGAACAGCCAAAAATGGGACAAGTCCCATTTTACGCTATTCAGCTCGGGGGCAAGCCCCCG
>JAKITM010000110.1 GCA_021648045.1 Lysobacterales bacterium | reverse complement strand
CATTTTCCCGCTGCAACAACGCACCGATGCCTTCCAGTGAGAGTTTCATTGAAATATCAAAATTTTCTGAGCTTCGCGGTGACATATAAGCCGTATGCGGCTCCACTGCTAAGCTGACGGCATTCATAAAATACTGAAACACATCTTCTTCGTTCAGTTCGCTGATACGACGGTCCAGATTGATATAGCGATCATCCAGAGTTTTGCGTATTTCTTCTTCGTCTTTATCGGTGAGCTTTAAACGCAGCCAGTCATTTTTGACGCGCTTGCGCCATTGCTCGTCCCAGGCTTTGCTGTCAGTAATCCACGGGGATTCAGTACGGTCAAACTGGAATTCTTCATCTATGCTGAAATCCATCGGTATTTCAAGTTGTTTGCGAACAAACTGGATACGGTTTTTAACCCGCAACACATACAGATTAAAAATATCAAAAGCCACATCGAGATCGTCATGGCGTAAAGCATCATCCAGCTTCAGGCGCCATTGTTCCATTCCAGCAATATCAGCGGATAAAAAATAAGTCCGATTTGGATCCAGAGTCTCGATGTACTGATCAAGTATTTGACTCGATAGTTCATCATCCAGCTGCACATCTTTGTAGTGCCAATTGGTCAGAAAACTAACTGCCAAATGAGCCGCATAGCGCTGGTTCATGCTTTGCTTGAGTAACAACTCGCCGTCTTTATTATCGCCACTGCTTGGCAATGCCAATGTTGATGTTATCGGCAATAGCGATAGCATCAGCCCGGTGAGTAAAATGAGGCTGGATTTCTTAAACCGATTTATTTGCACTAATTCAATTCCTTAAATTTTATCATTTCGATTTTATAAATTAATTATTGAGGTTGTTTAAGGCCGACAATCGACCGAAAATATTCTCTAATATCCCTTAATGTAGCATAAGACCGCAACTTTGCCATCAGGTTTCAAGGTATTCGTCAAATTCGTCGAAATGCCCTGATTCGCCGACAGACAGTGAAGCGGCGGTTTAATTATCTGTTGGCGTTATCCGCCAATAACCCCTTCAGCCTGAATATCCGCATGGTAGGACGAGCGCACCAACGGGCCACTGGCAACATGGGAAAAACCTATCTTATTTCCCAGTTCCGCAAGATATGCAAATTCATCGGGTGTCCAGTAACGCAGTACCGGATGATGATGGCTGGTAGGCTGCAGATATTGACCTACGGTGATCATATCAACTTGGTGATCTTTTAAATCCTGAAACAAGGCTTCTACCTGCGCAAGATCCTCTCCAAGGCCGAGCATGATACCTGATTTTGTAGGGATTTTCGGATGCCGCTGTTTGAAGGCTTTCAGTAATTCTAACGACCATTGATAATCGGCACCGGGACGAACATTCGGGTACAGTGGTGCTACCGTTTCCAGGTTATGGTTAAACACATCGGGCAGTGCCTGATCGAGAATATCTAGCGCCCGCTGCATGCGTCCTTTGCCGCGAAAATCTGGCACTAGGATTTCAATTTTAATATCCGGGCTGGCAGCTCTCACCTCACGGATACAATCGGCATAATGCTGGGCGCCGCCATCTAGCAAATCATCGCGATCTACTGAGGTAATCACCACATATTTCAATTGCATACTGGCGATGGTTTCCGCCAACTGTGCAGGCTCTCGGGTATCTACAGCTAAGGGCCGCCCATGGGCCACATCACAAAATGAGCAACGCCGGGTACAGACTTCCCCAAGAATCATGAAAGTTGCTGTGCCTTTACTAAAGCACTCATGAATATTAGGACAGGAGGCCTCTTCACAAACGGTAACCAGGCTATTTTCACGCAGCCGTGATTTCAACTTAGCAACTGCATTACCCAGCGGTAAGCGCACGCGGATCCAGTCGGGTTTGCGTAGAACTTCAGCGCGCTCAAATTTTGCCGTGTTGCGACTGATTTTATCCGCGCCTAGTTCTTTTACCAGCGCCTCTACCGCCTGTGGCGGGGCATCTGCCAATGTTATTGGTATCGGGCTACGCCCGCTTTTATCATTCATTATCTGTCAATTCCTGATCTGCCAATTCCTGCGGCCAAAACCAACACGCCGCCGTAATGTAATTCTTCTAATAATTTACCTACCAGCACAGACTTCACTTTGCTTAGGCTTAGTTCTGCCCGGTTTTGCGTGGGCACTTGGTCAATCACCTGGGTAATTTCCAAACCCTGAAAACCACAGGGGTTGATCCGTGCAAATGGTTCGGTATTCATATCAATATTTAGCGAAAGCCCATGAAAACTGCAGCCTTTGCGAATTCGCAAGCCCAATGCGGCAATTTTTGCAGCGCCGACATACACCCCGGGTGCTCCCGGATTCCGCTCAGCCTGAATTTCAAAATCGGCCAATGTATTGATTATCGCCTGCTCAATAGCATGGACCATATCGCGAATCGATAGTTTACGCCGGCGAATATCCAGTAACGGATAGGCGATCAACTGGCCGGGGCCATGATAGGTAACCTGTCCACCACGGTCGACCTGCAAAACGGGAATATCGCCGGGCGCGAGCAAGTGCTCCGCTTTACCCGCCTGTCCCTGAGTGAAGACCGGCTGATGCTCGAGCAGCCAAAGCTCATCCGGGCTGTTTTCACCCCTGCTGTCGGTAAATTGCTGCATGGATTCCCAGACCGGCTGATAATCACGCATACCCAGATCACGAACCCCAAGGGTATTCATCTCATAAGCTGAAACCGGGCGTATAACACCGCTCATAAACTTCTACAGCGCCATCAATACTTCTTCACTATCGGTCAGTGCCTGATAGATAGTGTCGAGTTGTTCACGGGAATCAGCCATGACCCTGACCGTAACCGATAAGAAATTCCCTGCTTTACTGGGTCGGGTGGTAACTGAAATAATTTTATCAGCACTAACATGGGGGCCAATAAGCCCCCCAACATGCAGTGCTAGAGTATCTGAATTTCGGCCCATGGCCTTGATTGCTATTTCGGTTGGAAACTTGAGAATTTCCTCTTCTTTTCCATGCAATGCCTCTGCTTCAAGGTGTTTGCTATCACTCATCAGAGTCTCCAAACAGTCCGCCAACCCACAAACGAATGCTGTCGTAACTGCGTCCAAAAAACCCGGCTTCGGCAATATCACTCATGGCCAGCAATGGACGAGAACCAATTTCCTCACCATCCAGAAAAACCTGAAGTTTACCCAAAGCCTGACCTTTACTGATGGGTGCCGACAATTCCGGGTCAATGGTTACCCTAGCATCCAGAGAATCGTAGCGGCCGCGCTGAATAGTGACGAAAAACTCCTCAGCAATACTCAGCTGTATTTCTTCCGACTCGCCTCTCCATACCACAGCTTCGGTAATCTGTTGGTCTGCCTGATACAGTTGATGGGTTTTAAAGAAGCGAAAACCATAATTGAGCATAGCCTGGGCATCTGCCGTACGGGCTTTTTGGCTATCGGTACCCATAACTACAGCCAACAAACGCATACCCTTTCTGATAGCAGAAGCTGTTAGGCAATAGCCCGCCGCTTCTGTGTGACCTGTTTTCAGGCCGTCCACAGACGGATCGCGCCACAACAAAGTATTGCGGTTGTGCTGACGGATTTTATTGAAAGTAAATTCTTTTTCCGAATACCAGGCGTAATAAACCGGAAACTCAGCGATAAGCGCGGTAGACATGGTGGCTATATCACGGGCGGTGACATAATGCTCAGGATCTGGCAAGCCAGTCGCATTTACAAAGTGACTGTTGGTCATGCCTAGTTCAACCGCATAATGATTCATCATGCTGGCAAAGGCATCCTCGGTACCGGCAATATGCTCAGCCAGTGCCACCGAGGCATCATTGCCGGACTGGATAACCATACCCTTGATGAGGTCTTCAATGCTGACCTGTTTGCCAACCTCAATAAACATGCGTGAGCCTTCGGTACGCCAAGCTTTTTCGCTGATGGTGGATATATCAGTCAGCGCCAGCTTGCCCTGCTTTAATTCATTAAAAACCACATAACTGGTCATTAGCTTGGTAATGCTGGCGGGATCTACGCGTAAATCAGCATTCTTTTCAGCGAGGATAGTACCACTCTGAAAATCCTGCAGAAAATAGCTTTTTGCGTTTAACTGCGGTGCTGCAGGCATGGGTGTCCTAGCCGGCTTTACCGTGGTTGTTGAGCTTTTTTCCTGGGCTAGCAGCGATACCGGCACAGCTAGAATCGCTAGTAAAAACACCAGTAGCAACAAGATATGGCCTTGTTTATACACCAAAGTATTGAGTAATTTATTGGTCATCATATTTGTATATAGCGAATAGAGTGCTATCTTACCTTATTAGTTGCCAACAC
The DNA here is from genome assembly GCA_021648045.1 of Lysobacterales bacterium. Lineage (GTDB taxonomy): Bacteria > Pseudomonadota > Gammaproteobacteria > Xanthomonadales > SZUA-36 > SZUA-51. Next base: position 3,164 of record JAKITM010000110.1, on the reverse strand, counting down.
GATGGGGGCGACCGAGGCCAAGTTCAATAATTTTTTGTTCATAGCGCCAAGCTTTTTCGGTATCAGTGATGGGGCCGACGCGCACCCGCCAGACCTTTTTGCCACCACTGCGGGTTTTTTCTACACTGACTTTTTTCAATCCGGCCTGCTCCAACTGTGCTGCAACCGCTTTACCGGCGTGCTTGGAGCTGTAGGCACCGATTTGATAGAGCACATTACTTACACCACCGGAATGAGTTTTGTTCTTGGCAAAGGTAATGCTGCGAACCTCTACCCGTGCCGTGCCGCTGCGGTCGACACCCAACAAAACAGCCGCGCCATAGGAAAGGTCAATAATACGATCGGCATGAAAAGGGCCACGATCATTGATTTTTACGATCAGTTTTTTACCGTTATCTAGGTTAATCACTTCAGCGTAAGTCGGCAGGGGCAGTGACTTATGGGCAGCAGTAGCAACATACATATCATAGACCTCGCCGCTTGATGTTTTGCGTCCATGAAATTTCTGCCCATACCATGAAGCTATACCTTTTTCGTGGTAACCCTCCGCAGTAGGTAGCAGCGTATAAGTTTTGCCGAGCACGGTATAGGGTGAATGATTACCGTAGCGGGCGCGAGGTTCCGGCCGCGGCTTGAGCACTTTTACATCTTTAGCATAGAGTTTTTTTGCGGGAGGGCCATCGCTTTGATTGTTGGGCTTGCCTTTGCCCCCACAGGCGGCCAATAAGCTTGCCAGCAATATTGCCGGCAACAGCCATTTGAGTGCTTTAAACCTGTCAGACATCATAACTCCGCATCACGGCCGGCGCGCAGCTCTTCACTTAACTGCTTGACTACCATTGCGTACATGCGGCTGCGGTTGTAACGGGTTATCACATAAAAATTGTGAAAGGTTAGCCAATAATCATTACCGGCTTTCTGTTCAAGGACAATTAAGTTAGCAGGAGTATCGCCAGCAATCTCACTGCCAGCAGAGTAACCCTCGGCCTGATAAGCTGCCACTGTAGATGCCGGCTTACCCATTTTTGATTTTTTCTTGGGCGCTGCCGTTGCTGCAACTTCTGCCGGTAACGCAATCAGCTCACCTTTACGCCAATGATGGGCATTAAAATAATTCGCTACGCTGGCAATGGCATCTACGCGGGAACCCCATAGATCCCGGCGACCATCGCCGTCGCCATCTAGGGCATAAGCTCGATACGAGCTGGGCATAAACTGCCCGAGCCCCATAGCCCCAGCATAACTACCTTTGATTTCGTATAACGCTAGGTGTTCTTCCTGGCTGAGCAGTAAATACTCCACCAGCTCTTTCGAGAAAAATGTTTTACGGGTTGGGTGATAAAAAGCCAAGGTCATCAAGGCATCCAGCACCCGGTAATTACCGAGAATACGGCCATAGTAGGTTTCCACACCGATGACCGCTACGATAATTTCTTCATCTACCCCAGATTTTTCTGCCGCCTCACGAATGGCTTTTTGGTTATCTTTCCAGAATTCCAGGCCTTCGCTAACCCGTTGATCGGTCATAAAGATTGGGCGATAGGTATACCAGGGCTTGGATTCTGCGGTGCGAGTATAAATATCCAGAATTTTTTGTTTATACACGGCTGCGGCCAGAATTTTTTCTACTTCTGCCTGTGTGTATTGACCGGTTGCTACAACTCTCTCGACTAATTCGGCCTGACCGGGGTGCTTTTTCTGCGAGATTGCATTGCTGCTGTATAAACCCAGCACCAGGAGACTGATTATTAATACGGTTTTATTCACAAACATATTCCTTTTAATAAAAAACAAGCTAATTGATTCTATGTCAGCGGATAAAGCGCCGGTGGCCCCAGACTGACATAATCAGACCAAAACCGGCCAATAGTGTAACCACTGATGTGCCGCCATAACTGATCAGTGGCAAGGGCACACCCACCACCGGTATAATTCCCGTGATCATGCCGCCATTTACCATCACATAAACAAAAAATATCATTGCCAGACTACCACAGAGCAAGCGTGAAAATGTGTCCCTAGCATGGCTTGCCAAATACAGGCTGCGGCCAATAATAAATAAATATACCGCCAGTAGCAGCAAAACACCCAGCAAGCCAAATTCTTCGGCCAGTACACCCATAATAAAATCGGTGGTGTGTTCCGGCAGAAACTCAAGCTGGGACTGGGTTCCCTGCATCCAGCCTTTACCATTAAGACCGCCCGAACCTACCGCAATTTTGGACTGGATGATGTTCCATCCATGCCCCAGTGGGTCGGATTCAGGATTGATAAATGTGCGTACCCGGTTGCGCTGGTACTCATGCATAAACAGCCACATAATCGGTGCTGCAGCAGCGGCTAAACCTGCAAACGAAAATATTACCCGCCAACGAATACCCGCAAGAAAAAGCACAAACACACCACTCATACCAACCAATAGTGCAGTCCCTAGATCCGGTTGGCGGATAATCAACAACATGGGTAGCATGATAATAACTACAGCAACCAGCACCTCCCGCCAGCCCGGCGGCAATAATTTGTTGTGTAACCACGCGGCCACCGTCATTGGCACTACCAGCTTCATTAACTCAGAAGGCTGGAAACGGACCACCGATAAGTCCAGCCAACGGTCTGCACCCCTACCTTCGCCAAAAACAGCCGTTGCCAGCAACAGTAACATCCCCAGAAAATAAAGCCAGAATGACCAGTGACGAAATAATCGTGGTGGCAACAAGGCGATAAGCAATAGACCGGCAAAGCCGATACCCAGGCGAATCGCCTGATTAGTAACCAGCCGCTGATCACCGTCGCTGGCGCTGTAAAGAACAAACAAACCTGCAATTGATACCAACACCAACGCTACCAACAAGGGATAATCCAGTCGCGGCCGGCTGATCCACCCGGGAATAAGCGACGGCTTCATCATTCGACCGGCACCCTTTGTGCACGGCCATCGCCGCTGGCAGCGTCAACTTGATCGGCTGTGAGTAGCCACTGATCCAATAAAATTCGGGCGATAGGTGCAGCCGTGCTGGAACCGCCGCCTAAGGAGTGTTCGATAATGATTGCCACAACTATTTTAGGTGCTTCAGCGGGCGCCCAGGCAACAAACAATGCGTTATCGCGCAGGCGGCGATCAATGGTTTGTGCATCGTATTCCTGGCCTTCAGCGGGCTTGAACA
>JAKITM010000009.1 GCA_021648045.1 Lysobacterales bacterium | reverse complement strand
AACGCACATGAGCAATGCCGACATTACCGGTCAGGGGAAGTAAACTTTCTTCAGAAAATACATCTTTTACTAGACCATTAGCTTTATATAAATGTATTTTTCGTTCATCCAGAGTGGCAATTCCTGCCGCATCCTGGCCCCGATGTTGCAAGGCAGTTAGCGCATCATGCAAGACCGAAGCGACACTATAATGTCCAACAATACCTACTATTCCACACACAGTTTATAACCCCGTTACAGCATTGAAAAATCGAAAGCCATTCTATCATGCTTCATTGTTATAACTGCCCTCTTCGGGTACCACTTGCAGCTGCACTTTAGCAAAATCAAGCAGGCCTTCGGCAGGGGGTGTTTCTTTATCGGCGCTAAAGCTAATGTGTGACCTGAGCGATTCCGGAATAAAACCTACACTCCACTCTGCCAGTGGCAACATGTTTTGAATCATTTTTGATTGCTGGAACCAGGGGTCTTTAGGCAGCGGTGTAAATCCAGCAAGTAACAGTAACAATACAACCAACGCTACCCCGCGTAAAACCCCAAAAACACCACCCAGCATACGGTCAGTTCCGCTAAGGCCGGTTTTTTCCACCAAGTGTCCGATTATCCAACTGAGTAGCCCACCTAAAATCAGCGCCGCCAGAAATAACATAGCAAAAGCAATTGCTGCGCGCGCGGAAGGTAACGCTATACCATCAGCCAGTAGTGGAACAACATCCTCGGTAAAAGTAAATGCCACCCAGAAAGCTGTCGCCCAGATCGCCAGACTTAAGGTTTCGCGCAAAAACCCCCGAAAAAAACCCATCAGTACTGACAGGCCTAAAATTGCAAAAATTATATAGTCCGGCCACTCCATTAGCTTTCCTTCACCAGTCCTTTAATTTTAATTTTGGACAGTATTGCATCGCGTTTTTTAAGTGCTTCTGTTCTACTTATTATTGGGCCAACCATTACTTTATAGGCATTGCCGCTTTTTTCTCTATAGGCGGTATAACCTTGCTGACTAAGTTGTTTAATCAGTTTTTCAGCATTTTCCAGTTGCCCAAAAATACCCAATTGTACAACCCAGCGACCGCCCGGTCTGACCTCACTCGCAGTAACAACCGGGCCATCAATTGTGCTTTCCGGCGGGATGACTTTAGGATTAACACCTTCTATTTGCTTGCTGATTGAAAGCGCCGCTAAATTAGCAGCCGTACGATCCGAATACCCGGGAACCAACACGCGATAGAGCGTGGTTTTATCCCGTATCAGACTATCGATATTTGCCTGATAGCCTGTGCGGCGTAAACGCACCATTAGTTTTTCTGCATTTGACTGGCCGGAAAAACTGGCGACTTGAAGTTTCCATAAACCACCGGAGGCTGGTAACGCTGGCATTTCTTCCTTTTTAACAGGCAGCTCAGAGACAGTCGCTACGCTTTGTCCATCCTCTTTGGGTTTTGGGCTTGCTGTAGCTGTGTTCTGCTCTTGTCTTTGTGCAGAATTTTTCAATGGTGCGATTACCATTCCCTCCCCTACACCAACACCAGCCTCCGTATCTGCCACTGCAACATCAATTACAGTTTCTCCTGTAACTGTATCAGCAGTCTGGCTGGAGGATTTAGGTAGCAACTCGTCTTGCGGTGCAATATCGGCAGCCTGGCTTACCGACGGCCCAGGCCGCGGCTTTTGCTGACCAATTGGCATCCGCCGATTGGGGAAATTTACAACCGGCTGCTGTGGCAATTCAATTTGTGACTTTAGTTGCTGGCGGTTATCCCCATCTAGCAACATCGGTAAAAAAATAATTGCCAGAGCAATTAAAATGACCGCCCCAGTTAAGCGTTGTTTTAGCGCTTTATCCATATGCAATTTTTCTCCACAAAAGCCTGGCGGATCAATTACTCCACCCTAAAGTTTATACCTAAGGCTTATAGTTTACTCATTCCAGTAACGAATTGCCTGCTCAACGGTTAAAAATGAACCAAATACTAGAATAAGGTCATGCGGCGCTGCCAACTCGCGTACTACTTCAAGTGCCAAACTGACTGTTTCATACTGGCGCTGCGGTTGCTGAAGCCCCGGACTAATAGCTTTCTGTAATTCCTCGGCTGACTGGCCCCGAGGGCCACAGAGGCCTGCAAGATGCCAACTAGTCACCCATGGCTCAATAATCTGACAAACCGTTAGCACATCCTTATCCGCTAACATTGCAACTACTGCCCAGACTTTAGTCCTCGGAACTCCTTGCTGCACCATGTGATGCTTCAACCATGTCGCCAGAACTTCAGCCGCCGCCGGGTTATGGGCAACATCTAAGAAAACATCGGGTTGGCTGGCAATCTGCTCAAGACGACCGCGTAGCGGCATGCGTTTGAACTCAGCCAATAGCTTTGCTGTATCAAGCAACAACGGCTTGATTAGGAAATCTAGCGCCTGAAAAGCCACTACTAGGTTGTCGTTTTGAACCGGCGCAGGTAATGGTGATGTCGGCAGCTTTATTTTTTCAACACTGGCTGAATAAGATAACGATATTTCCACGCCATCCTCTGTTTGATGCCAGTCAAAATCACTGCCCAAGAAGGCAGCAGACTGTTGGCTTTCTAAAACTACGCGCAACAAGCTATCGGGAGGCTGGCGATCACCGATGACTATACTTTGCCGATGGCTACCGGCCTCTGCAGTAAACGAGCGTAAAATCCCGGCTTTTTCAAGTGCAATAAGCTCACGACTATTGCCCAACCACTGCTGGTGATCAAGATCAATTGATGTGATGATGGCACAATCTGCATCCAGTATATTCACTGCATCCAATCGCCCGCCAAGACCGACCTCGAAAACCGCGATATCCAAATCTTGCTCTGCCATTAACAAAATGCCGGCCAGTGTGGAAAATTCAAAATATGAGAGTGAAATTTCAGCGCGAACCGTTTCTATTTGAGCAAACGCCAGACAAATATTTTTATCAGTAGCTAACTGTCCGTTTATTCTGAAGCGTTCGTTATAAGCCAGTAAATGCGGTGATGTATAACTACCACAGCTTAAGCCGGAAGCTGCCGCCAGCGCAGTTAGATGCGCACACACAGAGCCTTTTCCATTGGTACCAGCGATACTGATAGTTTGTTTACCCGGACGAGGCTTGCCGAGTCGTTGATAAACTTCGGCGACCCGTTCAAGCCCTAGGTCAATTTCTTGGGGGTGGAGTTTTTCTAGATAGGTGAGCCAATCATTCAGTTGCCAATCAGCTAAATGCCCGTCCGATGGATGCTGCATAGTCAGTATTTACCAGGTGCGGCTACCTCGCGCCTAGGCTGTTCGCCTCACCGGCTGGCAGGCATGGGTTAATTTTTGTAATAATTGTGAAACTTGCTGATGCATATTGCGCCGGTCAACGATGATATCGACCGTACCTTTTTCAAGTAGAAATTCGGCGCGCTGGAATCCTTCAGGTAATTTTTCACGCACGGTTTGCTCAATAACCCGCTGGCCAGCAAAGCCAATCAATGCGCCAGGTTCAGCAATATTGATATCGCCCAGCATTGCCAGACTGGCGGTTACACCACCGGTAGTTGGGTGAGTCAATACCGAGATAAAAGGTATGCCCTGAGCTGCCATTTTCGCCAATACGGCGCTGGTTTTTGCCATTTGCATCAACGACAGCAAGCCCTCTTGCATACGCGCACCACCGGATGCAGAAAAACACACCAACGGGATTTTGTGTTTAAGCGCATATTCGCCAGCCCGAGCGAATTTCTCACCCACAACTGAACCCATTGAACCACCCATAAAACTAAAGTCGAAAGCACAGCATATCAACGGCCTGGCATCCAAGACACCAGTGATAACAATCAGGGCATCTTTTTCCCCAGATTTTTTCTGTGCAATTTGTATCCGCTCACGATATTTTTTGCTATCTCGAAATTTTAGTGGGTCCAAGGAAACTAGTTCAGCGAACAACTCTTCCTGAGAGCCCTCATCCAAAAATAGTTCGAGGCGTTTACGCGCGCGAATCGGCATATGGTGATCACATTTAGGACACACATTCAGATTGCGTTCAAGTTCAGGGCGATACAGCACTGCCTGACATTCCGCACACTTTCCCCACAGTCCTTCCGGCACATTTCGTTGCCTACTGTTCTGGCTCTTTTCGGTTCTGATACGCGCGGGCATTAATTTTTTAAACCAGCTCATACATTTTGTCCTTTACTAATTATTACTGATATTACAATAAAGCTATGCAATATTACTGAGTAACATTGTCCATGGCAATGCGAATAGGTGCAAGGAAAGATTTCACCGCCTCGCAAGCTTGCCCGCTACTTTCACATTCAGCCAAGCGGGTAACTAGGGCGCTACCGATGACAACCGCATCTGCTAGCTGCGCCCAGTCGGCTGCACTTTCGGCATCTTTGATACCAAAGCCTGCGGCCACCGGCAGGCCGGTTAACTCGCGCATTGTTTTTATTCGTTGGCCACTTTCAGCATCGCTGTTAGCACCACTACCTGCACCGGTAATGCCTTTAAGCGCAACATAATAGATAAACCCAGTAGCCTCGGCAGCGATCAACCGCATGCGTTCCGCTGTGGTCGTAGGTGCTACCAGGCGAATCATCGAGATACCAACTGCCGCCAGAAGGCTTTCAAGCACAACGGATTCTTCCGGTGGTGAGTCGACGATTAAAACCCCGTCTACTCCCGCTGCCGCCGCGGATTCTGCAAATTGGGCGAACCCCATACGGTAAAGCGGGTTTAAATAACCCATTAAAATAACCGGGGTTTTTTGATTGTTTTGGCGAAAGTTGTGAACATCCTGCAACACAGTACGCAAGCTTACTCCGCGTTCGATAGCTCGCTCGCTGGCCAGTTGAATTACCGGCCCATCTGCCATCGGATCAGAAAAAGGTATACCCAGCTCTATAACATCAGCACCGGCATCCACTAGGGCGTGCATAATATCAACGCTGGCATCGGCTAGTGGATCACCTGCAGTAATAAAAGGGATCAGTGCTGTGCGCTGTTGCTCGGCGAGTACTTGAAAGCAAGACTTGAGACGATATTGCTGACTCATAGCTGTATCCCTTCCAGCTCTGCGACGGTATGAACATCTTTGTCGCCACGACCGGATAAGTTCACCAGCACCAATTTATCCGCTGACATTGTAGCTGCCAGCTTGCAGGCATAAGCTACCGCATGGGAGCTTTCAAGAGCTGGTAAGATTCCTTCTGTTCGGGTCAACAGATGGAATGCGTCCAGTGCTTCTTTATCATCAATGGCCACATATTCGGCTCGACCGCTGTCTTTTAACCAAGAATGCTCAGGCCCTACTCCGGGGTAGTCTAGTCCGGCTGAAACTGAATGGGTATGCAGTATTTGACCGTTATCATCATCCATTAAATAGCTTTTGTTTCCGTGTAAAACACCCACCCTGCCCGTTGTAAGCGGCGCTGCATGCTGGCCGCTTTCCAAGCCTCTGCCGGCTGCTTCTACACCGTACATTGGCACTTCGGTATCATCCACGAACGGGTGAAACAAGCCGATTGCATTGGAACCGCCACCGACACAGGCTACCAACGCATCCGGCAAACGCCCAAATTGCGCCTGTACCTGACGGCGGGCTTCGCGCCCGATCACAGAGTTAAAATCTCGAACCAGTTGCGGGTATGGATGCGGCCCGGCAACGGTTCCAATAATGTAATAAGTGCTATCGACATTGCTTACCCAGTCGCGCATGGCTTCGTTAAGGGCATCTTTAAGGGTGGCCGACCCGGAAGTAACCGAGCGTACTTCCGCGCCCAATAAGCGCATACGGTATACATTAATAGCCTGACGGTGAATATCAACCTCACCCATATAGACCACACATTGCATGCCCAAGCGCGCCGCAACTGTAGCGCTGGCTACCCCGTGCTGTCCGGCGCCGGTTTCTGCAATAACCCGATCCTTACCCAAGTAACGCGCCAACAATGCCTGACCAACGGTGTTGTTGATTTTATGCGCGCCAGTGTGGTTTAAGTCTTCGCGTTTGAGTAGGATTTGTGCGCCACCGATTTTTTCAGATAAGCGTTTCGCATGGTATAAAGGCGAAGGCCGGCCCACATAGAAATTGAGATCGTTATCGAACTCATTAAGGAACTCAGGATCCTTGCGTAGCTTTTGCCAAGCTTTGTTGAGATCATCCAGAGCCGCCATCAGCGTTTCAGATACATACTTCCCGCCATACTCACCAAAATGACCGCTCGCATCGGGGCGTGAACCTAAATCAAACATAATTCCAACCTATTATTAAACATGGCTTGCTTTAACTGCATTGCAAAAGCTCTCAATTAATCGAATATCTTTGCATCCCGGCGATATTTCAATGCCGCTGGATACATCTACTGCCCAGGGTTTAAGCTGTTGTATTGCAGCACTAACATTATCACTATTTAGTCCACCTGCGAGAATGATTCTTTGTGATATCTCTGGTGTCTTCGACCAGTCATAGGCCAATCCCTGACCACCCTGCTCTCCGGCACGGTGGCCATCCAGCAACAACGCGCAGGCGTCCGGCCAAGCCGAAAACTCAAATTCTTCCAGTGATGTCCCACCCATTGCTACCGTTTTCACCCATGGTCGTTCAAATTGGCGGCAGAAGTCGTTATCTTCAGCGCCGTGAAACTGCAGTGCGGTTAGTGGTAATTGATGACAGTGCTGATGGATTGTGGCTGCTGGGCTATCCATAAACAAACCCACAAGCTCGACTTCGGCTGGAATATGCTCAGCCAGCGCTAAGGCTTTATCAGTGTCTATATAACGCGGACTTTTAGGTACAAATACAAAACCAATAGCATCCACACCGGCATCAATAGCTGCCTTGATGTCAGCCGCGCGGGTCATTCCGCAAATTTTTATTTTAACTCTCATTTTGTTGCCACCACATCTTCAGGAAAAGCGGATAGCGGCAGCTCTGGAAAACCCTGTGCTTTGGGGTAACGAGGCCCGATATAGATTAGCCCCTCTGGCGCGGCTGTTTTTCCTGCTGCGGCACGCGACTTGCTCTGTAGTACTTCGGCAATCCACTCAGGTTCTTGCTGGCCTCGGCCCACCGGAATTAATGATCCGGCGATGTTTCTGACCATATGATAGAGAAATGCGTTCGCGGTAATCTCGACTTCTATCAGACTATCTTTTCGTTTTACAGATATCGCCGAAATAGTACGCACTGGATGATGAGCTTGGCAGTGGGCTGCCCTAAAACTGGTGAAATCATGTTCTCCCAATAGATGTTCAGCGGCCTGCTGCATAAGTTCATGCTCGAGCGGGTAGCGCACCCAAGTTTGCCGGTGACGCGCTAAAGCCGGCCGGGTCCAGCGATTGATGATGGTGTAGCGATAAGTCCGTGAAACAGCACTGAAACGAGCGCTAAAGTCAGAATCCACCGCACGCGCCCACTGTGCAGAAATCGCATCGGGTAAATTAACATTGCACCCAAGCACCCAAGATCGCGGGCTTCTAGTTACATCGGTATCGAAATGAATCACCTGTTGCAATGCGTGCACACCTGAGTCTGTACGCCCGGAACATACTACTCGAATGCTTGAGTCTGCAACCTTTGATAATGCAGCCTCTACCTGCTCCTGAACCGAAGCTGCATGTGTCTGGATTTGCCAACCACAAAATGGTTGGCCATCATACTCAAATGCCATTGCATAACGCATCTTGTGTTGCCTTTAAGCTGTGCAGCTACTCAATTTCATCCAACATGCTACGCGCTTCCAGTTGTTGCTGTTCGCTTCCCAAAAGCATAATTTCATCAAGAATAGTACGTGCGGCTGGTTTATCATCCATTGCTAGGTAAGCGCGTGCAAGGTCGAGTTTAATTTCAATTTCCTCTTCATTGCTATTACCTTGCGCTTGCTCGGAGTCTGAGTCATCATCACTTTCGAGTGATTGCAGAACCTCATTCTCAGCGCTGTTACTGGGGTTACTTTCCTCTTGCTGCTCTGCTGCCGGAGGAGTCTCGGTATAATCAAGAGCGTCTTCTGAGTGCTCTGCTAATACCGTTTTATCTGCTTCAACCTGATCCAAAAATTTTGATATTTCTTCTGCTTCGGCCTTGGCTTCAGACGCTTCATTCCGAGAAATCTTTTCGGCATCTGCGTTGGCGGCCTGGTTTAGCTGTTCTTGTTCTTCTACTGCGTCTGCGTCACCCTGTTCTAACACTTCCAGAATTTTTTCAGCTTCTGCGGCAAGGCCGTCTTCATCAGCATCAGCCTTATCGGTATCTTTAAATTTACGGGCTTGTTCGCTTTCGTGGATATTATCCAGGAAGTTTGTTTCTGCCTGTGATTCAGTAGAAACATCATTTCTGTTGCGATAAACCAAAAACCCAACACCTGCCAGCAAAACTAACAAACCAAGCCACCACCAGCGTTCAAATAGGTTTTTATCGTCCTTTTTCAGCATTCTTGTGCCCTTGGGCGAAACATTCTCACGCTTGGAAGTTTGAGCATCCGCACCAACAGCAGTCGCCGCCATTTGCTGCTGCATAGCGGCCAGCTCATTATCATTCATATTCAAACCGGTTCTCAGCGCATCAATTTCAGCCTGCATCTTGCTGACCTGCGCCTGCAAAACTGCATTCTGTTCCTGTGTAGCCACCAAGTCTTCTTCCGTCACTGTGGAGCGATTTTCAAGCTTGCTTGTCGCCACAGCATCTCTGGTGTCATTCCCGGCTGCGGAACCGGGAAGCCGACGCTCAAGTTCAGCCAATTCATCTTCAGCTGGTGGCACCAACTCCAACAGCCCCCCGGAATCAGTGGTAATGTCCTCCGTAGGCGTTGTTTGTCCCAGGCGGTCATCAACAATGCGCGCTAATGCGCCATCATTTATCTCAACTGGCTGCTCTGGCACTACCTTGGTCGGAGTTATTGAGGGTGCTTCGGCCTGGGGTTCTTCTGCTGCAGCCGAAAGCGTTGGTGGCGCTGTGGTTTGTGTGGCTTGTTCACGCCATGCTGAAATTTGCTGGTTAACAATCTCATTAGCTTCTTGAACGCTGATCTCAGAAATATCTTCAGCCGTTGGCAGGCGCAATATAGCTCCCCGGTGCATGCGATTGATATCACCGTTTACGAAGTCTTCCGGATTTAAACGAACAATAGCAATCATCACCTGTTTGAAGCTTGCGCTACTCTGCTTACTCCAGTTATTGGCGATAGTCCAAAGCGTATCACCGGAGCGTACTGGGCCATATTCGCCCGCCGGTGACTGAGAACCACGGGTGATGATTGTTTGTACCGCTGGTCTTTTTACGGCATCACTACTTGATGATGTGTTTGATATTTTGCTAGATGGTTTGTTCGCCGACTTAGCTGGACTAGCCTTGCGCGGCGGCGCTACCGCAACCGTGGGAGGATCCAGAAATAGCGTGTATTCGCGTAACAGGTGTCCATGCTGCCAGGAAACATCAATAGCAAACTGTAAAATCGGATCTTTTACTGCGCTTACTGACCTAACTTCGATAACAGCCTTCCCACGCCATACGGCAGGAGTAAATGTTAACGGCACACTCAGTTTATTTTGATCCAGGCCCATAACTCGGTAATCGGCGGCACTGGCAAGTCGCGCAGAAACTGTTGATACCTGGTCTGCAGGCACACCTATCAATTGAATTCGAGCCGTCAGAGGCTGGCCTAAAAAGGAGTCCAGGTCGATTCCACCAAGACCTGCTGCCCAACCGTTAGCGGCAGCTAGCAGCAGTAGTGGAAATGCTAATAAACTAAATTTTTTCTGCAGACGCATTTTTCTTCCCCAAAGCGTTTTTTATTTGGCCCAATAGTAGTCTGGACATTAGTCTGAGCAGACAGCCATTTCTTGATATCTTATTGGTGTTCCAATTATTCCAATTAAACACATCTATTAAGTTTACCCCTCCGTGCGCGCTGTTTCCAGCACCTGCATAATTTGTATCGCATTTAAAGCCGCACCCTTGCGGATATTATCAGCCACAACCCAAAGGTTCATGCCCAAACCCCGGCTATGATCACGGCGCAAGCGACCGACAAATACTGGGTCTTCACCAGCTGCATGTACAGCGGGGGTAGGATGTTCGCTACCTTCAAGGTTTGGAGTATAAACAACCCCGGGCGCTGTGCGTAATAATTGCTCGACATCATCAAGCTCAAACGGCTTGACAGTTTCCAGATGGATCGCTTCGGCATGCCCGAAGAAAACCGGCACCCTAACAGCGGTAGCATTAACCACAATAGACTCATCGGAAAATATCTTGCGGGTTTCCCAATGCATTTTCATTTCTTCCCCGCTATAACCATTGTCCTGCAACACATCAATTTGCGGCAGTACATTAAATACCATCTGCTGGCTGAACTGCTGACACTCAATGTCCTGAAACGACATCTTTTGCATGGTTTGCTTAGCCAACTCTTCCTGCGCCTTGCGTCCCGCTCCCGAAACCGCTTGATAAGTAGCAACATCAATCCGACGAATACCGTACTTACGCTGTATAGGCTCTAGCGCAACAACCATCTGCATGGTTGAGCAGTTTGGATTGGCGATAATACCGGGGTGTGTAAAGTCCTTTAACAAAGCCCCATTCACCTCCGGCACGATCAGGGGTATGGCATCATCCAAACGAAAAGCAGAGCTGTTGTCTATCACTGTGCAGCCAGCCACAACAGCACGGGGGGCGTACTTAAGTGAAATTGAGCCGCCCGCGGAGAACAATGCATAGTCAACCAAAGAAAAATCAAAATCATCAAGGCATTGAACATTCAGTTCACGCCGCCCGAAATTAACGCTGCTACCTTCAGATCGCTTCGATGCCAATGCGGTTATTTGGGTATGTTTGAAGCCGTGCTCGGAAAGAATATCCAGCATGACTTCACCAACAGCGCCGGTGGCACCAACGACGGCAATTTTTAGATTACTACTCATCAACTTTATCACTTTATTATTAAAACAACTTCAAGATTATCAATTAATACATTTATTCCGCAGGCACTGATCCATAAGTACCAACGCCAACATGGCTTCAACAATGGGTACAGCACGAATACCAACACAGGGATCATGTCGACCGGTGGTGATGATCTCCACTTCTTCACCCGCAATATTGAGGCCACCGACCGGTAAGCGTAAACTCGAAGTCGGTTTAAACGCGGTGCTGACCAGAATATCCTGTCCGGAAGAAACCCCACCCAAAATACCACCTGCATGATTGCTATCGAACTCAACTGTGCTTGCACCCGCTTTCATAGCATCACGGTGTAGCGTACCCTTTTGTGCCACCGCCTCAAATCCGGCACCAATCTCCACACCTTTGGCGGCATTAATGCTCATCATCGCCGCTGCCAGCTCGGCATCTAACTTACCATAGACCGGCTCGCCCCAACCCACTGGCACATTTCTGGCCAGTACATTCACCCGGGCGCCGACCGAATCACCGCTTTTGCGTAAGGCATCCATAAAGATTTCTAGCTCCGGCACAATACTGGCATCCGGGACAAAAAAGGGATTGTCTTCAACCACTGAAAAGTCTTTGGCTATATCGGTTCGAATTGAACCCAGCTGGGCCAACCAGCCCTGGATTTCAATATTATATTCCTGTTTCAGCCAGGCTTTGGCGATGGCGCCTGCGGCCACCCGCATGGTGGTTTCCCGTGCAGATGCTCGACCACCACCACGATAATCACGAATGCCGTATTTTTTATGCCAAGTGTAATCGGCATGCCCCGGGCGGAACTGATCTTTTATTCGACTATAGTCTTTCGAGCGGGCATCAGTATTTTCAATCAATAATGCAATGGGCATACCCGTACTTTTGCCCTCAAATACACCAGAGAGAATCTGCACGGCATCTTTCTCTTTGCGTTGGGAGGTATGCCGACTGCGGCCCGTAGCCCGTCGAATAAGCTCGGCTTCGATCATTTCACTGTCGATGGCTAGTCCCGGAGGGCAACCATCAATAACACAGCCGATTGCCGGGCCGTGGCTTTCACCAAAGGTGGTTACTGCAAAGATTGTTCCAAATGTATTCGAAGCCATCTAATCTACCTGTCTGCCTGCCTGTTTAGCGTATTGCGGTGTCGCTTGATCTGTTCCTGCATAATATCCTGTTTTGCCGCCACTAACTGATCTCTTTGTAAGATAAATACGCCTTCCCCGCCGCGGGTAAATTCAAGCCACAGAAAAGGCAGCTGTGGAAATACGCTTTCCAGTGCCGCTTGACTCGCCCCAACTTCACAAATCAGTACGCCGTCTGCATTTAAGTAGTCGGCGGCTTCAGCCAGCATTTGCACGACTAAATCAAGGCCATCAGCACCACTGGTTAGCCCTAGTTTTGGCTCTTGAAGGTACTCTGCCGGTAAGTCGGCATATTCTGCATTAGAAACATAGGGAGGATTACTCACAATTAACTGATATTTTTTACCTTCCAATGCAGAAAAAAGATCGGAGTGGATAATTTTTAGACGCTCAGATAAATTGTGTTGCGCACTGTTTTCCCTCGCCAGTTGCAATGCATCTGTGGAAATATCCGCCGCTTCCACCCTGCTGTCAGGTAAATACACCGCAATAGCGCAGGCAATACAGGCAGAGCCTGTACACAAATCAAGAATTTTGCTGCCGGGATCTAAGACTACCCAAGGTTGAAAACCCTCACGAATTAATTCAGCAATAGGTGATCGCGGCACTAATACAGCCGGACTCACCTTAAAGGCTAAATCACAGAACCAGACTTCCCCGGTAATATAAGCAACTGGAGTATGCTGCTCGATTCGTAACTTTAGGTATTCATCCAGCTGGTTTTGAAACTCAACACTAACCCGTGTATCAGCAGTGATTTCACTATCCGGACTCACCGCAGCAAAAGCCGCCTGAACCAGCCACAATGCTTCATCAGCGCTATTGTCAGTTCCATGTCCGTAAAAAACATCAGAAGCTTCCAGACTTTGCTGAGTTTGTATAATTGATTCACTTATATCCATCCGACACAGTATAATTCAGCCTTTGGGTAACTGTTGAAAATTAGAAAATAAATATGAGTAAACGCACTTTCTTTGTATTACTGCTGGTCACTATAATCGCCGCCGGAACGGGTATGTGGTTTGGCCAACCAGACAAACCCGCTATCTCTGGGGGCAGCGGCAAGTCGATGGCAAAATATGTCAGCATTACCGAGTACCCCAAACCTAAAGTTATCGCTGATTTTTTGCTATCAGATAGCGATGGCAATGAATTTAGGCTGGATAATCTGCGTGGCCGCTGGAGCTTGTTGTTTTTTGGCTTTACCCACTGCCCGGATATTTGCCCAACCACCCTGTCGACGATGGCGAGTGTTTATCGCAAGCTGGAAAAACAACTACCGGCTGAAAAACTACCCGCCATTATCTTTGTTTCTATCGACCCTGAACGAGACAGCCTCGAAGTCATTGGCAGCTATGTGAAGTTCTTTGCACCAGAATTCACCGCGGTAACCGGTGAGCATCCGCAACTGACGGCGCTAACCCGGCAGTTGGGACTGCTTTATACCATCGAAGAGCATGAACCGGGCGTTAACGACTACATCGTTGACCACTCCTCCGGCATTATTCTGATGAACCCTAAGGCTGAACTGGTTGGGTTGTTAAGAACCCCGCACGATGAGCAACAAATCACCACCGACCTACTGCAATTATTGGCGGCTGATTAAGCCATAAAACTACCAGAATATTTGAGAATTAACTATGCTTAATAAGTTGCTCGCCCACTTGCAATATATACTCCCCCACCACTTGCTGACCTGGGTAATTCATAAACTGGCAAGGGTGCGTACCGTCTGGTTTAAAAATGCGATGATTCGAACCATTGCCAGTCGTTTCGGAGTGAACTGGTCTGAGGCCCTGCATCAAAGCCCCGATGATTACCCGCATTTTAATGCCTTTTTCACCCGGCAATTAAAGCCAGGTAGCCGCCCATTAGCCAGCGATGAAAACGCCCTACTCTGTCCGGTAGACGGCGCTATCAGTAGTTACGGAAAGATTCGTGAAAACCAGATTTTTCAGGCAAAAGGTCACGGTTTTAGTTGTGAGGCATTACTAGCTGATGCAGCTCAAGCTGAAAAATACCAAAACGGTGAGTACATCACCATTTATTTATCGCCCAAAGACTATCACCGCATTCACATGCCGCTTGCCGGTGAATTAACTCAGATGAGCCATGTTCCCGGCCGATTATTTTCTGTTGCACCTTATACCGTAGATACCATTCCGCGACTCTTTGCCCGTAACGAGCGCAGCGTGCATCATTTTGACACCCCTATTGGCAGCCATGCCTTAGTGCTGGTGGGTGCGATGCTGGTCGCCAGCATGGAAACCGTGTGGCATGGGCTGATCAACCCTCCCCGGGCAAAAAAGCTCCGGCACTACAATTACCCAGCCGGCGAAGTAAAACTCGACCGAGGTGCTGAAATGGGTCGCTTTAACATGGGTTCGACCGTAGTGCTGTTATTTCCAGAAGGCAGCCTTCAATGGCGAGAGGGGTTAGAGGTCGGGCTGGTAGTTAAAATGGGTGAATCATTAGGCAGTTTAAGTCACTGAAACAAGCGTCCTGCAGGCAACTGAACCTCGGTGAAAGCATCCGAAGGTTCACCCCATGGCGCAGTATCAGTAGTGGCTAAGCGTAAACCTTGTGAATACTGGTCCAGCCCACTGCCACCGATAAGCCCCAACAATGCACTCATGTTTCAAGTACACGAATCTCGCTGAGTTCGCGCCAGTGCTCGTATGCATCCATTCCACAGCCAAAGATATAGACATCGGGCACATCCAAGCCGAAATAATCCAGCCAGTCACGGGACAGGCCACGGCTGTGCAGCTTGCGCACCAGCGCCACGCTAACAACGCTTTTAGCGCCGCGGGCAATACACCAGTCGCGGATTGCTTCAAGGGTATAGCCTTCATCATAAATGTCGTCGAAAAGCAAAATATCGCGGTCTTTTACCGACTTCGCAGGTTTGGCGCGAAAATCAATGATGCCGCCTTGGGTGCCGCTGGCATAACGGGTGGCGTGAACAAAATCCATCTGTATGGGAAACTTTAAGCGGGTTGCCAGCCAGGCACCCGGTATCATCGCACCGTTCATCACACTGAGGAACAACGGCTGCTTACCCTCAAAATGCTGATTGAGTTTATCGGCAAGCCGATCAACCGCTTGCATAACCTCAGCATTTTCGATCAAAAGGCTTGATTTATCGAAAATTTCTTGTGCGTTCATAATTTGTAACTCTCATAGTTTGAATTTTAAAAACCCGTTTCACCACTAACTAACTTTTGCAGTGCTTGCATCTGCTGCCTGCAGCATCTCCAGTGTTGTTACCCACTGGCGATACTCTGATACCTTTTCCGCATCCTCCCGGCTAACCAGCGAGCGCCCGTAAAGTTGCTGAATAAGCATACTGACATCGGCAAAGTTATTATCGGCTTGTTGCAAGTATTCTGCCGCACTTTCTGCTTTGCAGATAAGCACCAAATCGCAACCGCTGGCTAATGCCAGCTCGACCCGTACCAGCATATCACCGACATTGCAGGCTGCGAACATATCCAAATCGTCGGAAATTATAACCCCAGAATAAGCGATTTCTTCGCGTAGAATTTGTTTTAACCAGCGTGAAGAATAACCGGCCGGTTGTCTATCGACTGCCGGATAAGTCACATGCGCCACCATAATTGAGGCTAACCGCGTAGACAGTGCGGCAAAAGGCTTGAGGTCTGTGCTCAAAATCTCCTCTGCTGAACGCCTATCAATCACATCATCTAGGTGTGAATCCAATTCCACCGACCCATGCCCTGGGTAATGTTTGCCACAAGCCTGCATACCCGCATCTGCCATTCCGGCTATATAAGCACGGCTTAACTCGATAACTTGCTCGGCATTGTTACCTAAAGAGCGATCGGCAATAACGCAACTGCCGCAGTCGAGGTCAACCACTGGTGCAAAACTAAGATCAATACCAAGGTCCAGCACTTCGGTAGCCATAACCCGGCCATGGCGGTAGGCATAATCCCTAGCTTGGTCTGGGTCACTGGCATACATTTTGCCAATAGAGCGTAAGGCGGGTAAGCGGGTAAAACCCTCGCGTAGGCGTTGAACTCTGCCGCCTTCCTGATCTACCGTAATCAATAGGCGGGCTTCACGCTGCGCACGAATGTCTGTGCATAATGCGCTAACCTGTGTTGCGCTTTCGATATTTCGTGAAAACAATACCACACCGCCAACGGCAGGATGGCCAAGCAAGATCTTCTCCGCCTGGCTTAAATGAGTAGAGGCGATGCCAATCAATACCGGGCCTAGACTCATCTTTTTGGCTTTATTCATTTGCGGGTAAACAGAGCGATCGATTCAACATGGGCTGTATGCGGGAACATATCCATAACCCCTGCGCCATCAAGACTAAATCCGTGCTCGTTCACCAAAACACCAGCATCCCGGGCAAGACTCGCCGGATGGCAGGAAATGTAAAGAATCGTTTTGGCGCTACTTGCTGCCAGATGCGGCAATATAAACTCGGCCCCACTGCGTGGGGGATCCAGTAGAATTTTCGTGTAGGCCGGTTTTAACCATGCGGCCTGTTCCGGGCTTTCATTCAAATCTGCCATAAAAAAGTTGGCATTAGGCAGCTGATTTAGCTCTGCGTTCATACGCGCCTTATTCACCAACTCCAAATCACCCTCTACACCAATTACCTGCCCCGCGTGGCGAGCTAGTGCCAAAGAAAAATTGCCCAGACCACAGAATAAATCAAGCACTAAATCGCTAGAATCCGGCTGCAATAACTCAATCGCCCGATTAATCATTTTTCGATTAAGTTCAGCATTTATCTGAATAAAATCACTGGGGGAAAAACGCATCTTAATTTGATGCTCTGGAAGTTCGTAATAAAGGTCGGGTTCTGGGCTTCCTTCCAGCACTTTAATGGTTGTGGGCCCTTTTGCTTGTAACAAAACAGCCAAACCGCTCTGAGTAGCAAACTCTCGCAGTTTTTCAAGATCATCCTGAGTAAAGTCTTCCAGGTTGCGAATAATGATTGATGCGCCCTGTTCACTGCCATCACCGGCTGCAACCTCAAGTTGCGGCACCCGTGCATGGATAGACAAGCTACGGATCAGTTCAGACAGGGACTCGAGTTTATCCCCGAAGCGTTGATCCAGAATGGGACACTCACGGCAATCAGCAACAAATCGTCCGTATTGTTCACGAAAACCCACCAGCACCCGGTCATCCTTTTTAGGTACATAACGCACGCTCAGTCGGGCTTTGCGACGGTAATTCCAATGTGGCCCCGTTAATGGCGCCCATATTTCGGCAGGTTCAACTTTACCGATACGACGCAAGTTCTCCATCAAGGTTTGCTGTTTAAATTCAATTTGCCGTACCGGATCAAGATGTTGCAACGCACAGCCACCACAAACACCAAAATGCGGACAGCGTGGCTCAACCCGGTCTGGGGATGCTTCCAATACCTCTTCAACTACGCCCATATCAAATCGGCGGTGGCATTCTGTGTAACGAAAAATGACTTTTTCGCCCGGCAATGCACCGTGGATAAACACCGCCTTATCATCAATATGGGCAACCCCGCGGCCATCATGGCTGAGATCCGTGATATCGGCCTCTCGAAGTTCAGTTGGGATTTTTCTACGCCGGCTTCTAGACATTGTTTATTCCTGAGTGAGAATTATGGGTATTGTAATCAGCGCTGAAAGCAGCATTGATTTTAAATGTTTATCTATAACTTATAGTGGGTGTATTTTACACAGATGCCCCCTGATGCGCCCGTGCTTATAGGAATTGTTGAGTAAAAATAACGGGTAATTTTACCAATTGACAAGTTTACCAAATTTCTCCACCATAGCAGGATAGATAAATGTGGACAATATGGATAAAAATAGACTGGAAAATATTAGCATTCTGATTGCCGATGATAATGAAATCAATCGGCGTTTTGTAGTGCATGCCCTACATAGCCACGGCCCAGAAATTATCGAGGCTGAAAATGGTGCTGAAGCGATTTTGCTCGCCAATGAATTCCAACCCGATATCATCCTTATGGATATTCATATGCCGGAAATAAACGGTCTTGAGGCACTACATAAAATCCATGAGTGGGGTAGCAAAAACAACTACCGCCCACAGGCTATTGCACTCACCGCAGATGCCCGTGAAGAAGAACGCGAGCGCTTACTCGCCAGTGGTTTTGATGACTGGCTGAGCAAACCGGTTAGTGGCCGTAATTTAGTCGCTGCCATTAATAACTTGCTAACCAGCATGGACCCCAGCATCTGGGACCGCATGGCTACCGGGACTGGTTACTACAAAGGGCTGGATGATGAACAAGCACTAAGTGCTGCACATGGCAGCTCGGACCTGGTAAAAACACTGCGGGGTATATTTGTTCGCGAACTGGCCGGTATGTCAGAACAACTGGACCCGCTAATGATGGCTGGTAAATATGATGAAGTTGCCGAACATATTCATAAGCTTATCGCTTCAGCCGGCTATTGTGGTGCACCAAGATTAGCCGAAATCTCACGGCAGTTTCATTCCGCACTACGTGAACGAGATCGCCACGGAATTGCTTCCGGTTATGCACGCTTTATTCAGGGTGCGGCTATGGTTTATAACGAACTGCTTGAGGTAACCTAAGCTGAGCTGAGCTAATCAGCGATAAGCTAGAGCAATCTAGGCCAGCATCAGCCGCTTCATTTCAATAATTGCTTGTTCCAGACCTACAAATACCGCGCGGGCGACGATGGCATGTCCGATATTAAGCTCAATAATTTCATCAATGGCAACAATAGCCTGTACATTCTGGTAATGCAGGCCGTGACCGGCGTTGATTTGCAAACCCAGATTTCGGCCGAAACGAGTGGCATGCTGTATGCGCTTTAATTGCTGTTGTTGCGCATCACCACTGCACTCGGCGTAAGTACCCGTGTGCAACTCCACCACCGGTGCGCCAATATCGGCGGCAGCTTGCAATTGCTGTTCATCCGGGTCGATAAATAAAGAAACCCGACTTCCGGCTGCACTCAAGCGGCTGACTGCTGCTGCCACTTCATTTAAGCGGGCACAAACATCCAGCCCGCCTTCGGTGGTCAGTTCCTCGCGTTTTTCTGGCACCAAACAGACATCTGCTGGGGCTACCGCCTCCGCAATGGCAATCATTTCTGGGGTAACTGCGAGCTCGAGGTTCATTCTGGTTTGTAAGCTTTTGCTTAAAGCATAAATATCTGCATCCTGGATATGCCGTCGGTCTTCGCGTAGGTGCACTGTTATCGCATCGGCACCTGCAAGTTCCGCCACTCTAGCCGCCTCAACAATATCTGGGTATGTTGTACCACGCGCTTGGCGCAGAGTAGCTACATGGTCGATGTTTACGCCTAGTAGTTTCTTCGGAAACTTGGCTGAAGCTGTTGTTTTTTCAGTGTCTTTTTGCATTTCAACATTTACCCGATAATATTCTTGAATGAATTAAAGTAGTTTTCGTAACATTTTTTGGCTGGCAAGCTCGCGTCCACCGAGTTGAAACTTTAACGCTGTTTGCAGCAATCGCCGCATTTGCGGTAAGCACTTGGGGTTGGCATAATCATTGCTTGCGAGCGCCAGTAACATTTCTCCGGAGAACACTTCCCTGCCGGTAGTTCTCTGGCAGCGTGATGGTCCGGAATGCGGATCAAAGGTATAGAAACTGGCGGCATCAACTGCATTACCCTCGTATTTACCGCCAGCCGCTTCGCTCAGTAATGGCAAGGCAAACCCTAATGATTCCAATAATTGTTTTTCAAAGCGCCTGAGGGCAAGCCGTGGATCAGTTAAAGCGGATAACTCATGGATTGCCCGACCATAGGCCTGATACAGGCTCTCATCCGGGTCTTCGCTGCGACTCAGGCGAATTAATAGCTCATTAAGATAAAGCCCGCAATAGAGTGTCTTGCCGCTTAATTCTGGCCAACCAATATCAATGTCCAGACCTGTTAATGTACCTAATGAACTGCGCTTAGACCAGCTGAAATCAAGCTGGCGAAATGGTTGCATTACTCCACGCCAGCGGGATTTTGCGGATCTGGCACCTCTGGCAACTAGACCAATGCGTCCGTAATCCCGACTGTAAACATCGATGATGCTACTCGACTCACGAAAGGGTCGGCTGTGGAGAATAAATCCTGGCGTCTCACTAACTCGCATTCAATCAGAGTGTTATTTCGATGTAAATCATAATATTGCAACCTTTACTTAAAGCAATGGATTAATATTAATCAAAGCCGAATCTATTCAGTGCAGCCTCGTCATCAGACCAACCACGGGAAACTTTCACCCATAATTTGAGAAATATCTTTTGCTCAAACAAGGTTTGCATTCCCAGTCGCGCACCGGTTCCAACCTGTTTTAATACCGCACCTTTTTTACCAATTACGATTTGTTTCTGGCTATCGCGTTCCACCCAAATGGTCGCCGATATTTTGGTAATTTCAGGACTGTATTCAAACGCATCAATGGAGACCGTTATTGCGTAGGGCAGCTCTTGGTGCAGCCGCAAGGTCAGTTGCTCGCGAATGAGCTCTGCGGCTAAAAATCGCTGACTGCGATTGGTGATTTGGTCAGCGTCATAAAACGGCCGTGAAAAAGGCAGTCTGTCCTCCATATCCTGCTGGAAGGAATCTACACCCTTGCCCTTGAGCGCAGAAATCATATAGATTTTGTCAAAGGGCTGGTCTTTGCTGATATTTTCAACAAACGGCAATAATTTACTTTTATCCGGCATCAAGTCAATTTTATTCACTACCAGTACCGTCGGCCGTTCAGCTTTGAGCACCGCTTTTAATGCATGCTCATCAGTTGGTGACCAACGCCCTGCTTCAACCAAAAATGCAACCACATCGATATCTCGCAATGCAGCTCTTGCAACTCGGTTCATGTAACGATTAAGCGCCTTGCCAGCCGAATGGTGTATGCCGGGGGTATCGACATAGATGGTCTGACCTTTGTCACTGGTATGGATACCAATAATCTGCTGACGGGTGGTTTGTGGTTTTGCTGTAACAATAGAAACTTTTTCACCGATGATTTTATTCATCAAAGTCGACTTACCAACATTTGGTTTGCCTACTAAAGCAATATAGCCACAGCGGTATTCAGTTTCAGGGGTGTTTTCTTGCAACATTTTAGATCTCAATTAATAAATAAAATCGAATTAAATCAAACTTTTGATAAGTGGTCTAGCATTTGCACCGCTGCAGCTTGCTGCGCTTTCCGCCGCGAGCTCGCTGTTGCGATATAACTAACATCGGCATCTACCAGCCGACACTCCACCGTAAACTCTCTAGCATGACTGGCACCAGACTCCGATACAAGCTGATATTCAGGCACTTCACGGCCACGAGATTGTAGCCATTCCTGCAGCCGAGATTTAGGGTCTTTAAGGGATTCTATATCGGGTAAATTAGCGATGGTTTCACCGGTAAGCTCAGTAATCACTCGAACGACTTCTAAGTAGCCACCATCGAGATAAACCGCCGCAAACACCGCTTCCAGCGTATCACCCAGAATAGAACGGCGCCGACGGGCACCGGAATTTTTAGCATCATTACCAATCCGCAGATATGGCGATAAATCTAATTTGATGGCGATATCGGCAAGGGTTTCACCCCGAACGACCGCAGACCGAAGGCGAGTTAAGGCGCCTTCTGAGAATTTCGGGTGTAACTGGAAGAGAATGTCAGCAACCACCATACCAACAATGGCGTCCCCAAGGAATTCAAGGCGTTCGTTATTAACCGGCCCGTAGCTACGGTGCGTCAGTGCAAGATGTAAGTGTTCGGGTTTCTTGAAACTATAGTTCAGCCCGGGCAGTTGGTTTATAAGCACATATCAGCCTGCATATAAAACGGGCGCTATTTCAGCCCCAGAATCACACTATCATCAAAATGAATAATAATATCGACATTACCGACCATCTGTTTTTGCACGCTGTATTTAACCGTCAAAGTTCTGCCGTTTGCCCGGCTTACTTTGACATGCCCGGCTTCTACCCCATCAACATAGCTGACATACAGCCTGCGGAAAAACAAATCTTTAATTTTGCCAGGAGTCGCGGTTTGAATGCCGGGCTCTTTTTGCACACCCTTCATCGCTTGGATGACGGAATAATGGTCAATATAGACCGGCACAATTTTTATGCCCATAAAAGCCACAAATACGGTCAGTGACAAAACAATCAGAAACCCAATTAGGGTGATTCCCTTTTGCTGATTGAATCGATGATTGAATTGGTGACTATGCCTTTGAAAGCAACGATGTTGCGATTTACCCTGATTTTTCATTTGCATTCGGCTATTTACCCTATTTACCCTATTTACCCTATTTACCCTATTTACCCTATTTACCCTATTTACCATAATATTTCCCCGTTTTATTGATATCCCATACCTATCATAGCGTGTTTATCGAATTGCTTCACCTATGCGTGAACCATCAATACAAGCATGCGAGTCAAAACTCATCCAAACATAGGTTGCCCGTCCCATCAGATTTTCTTCTGGAACAAAGCCCCAAGCGCGGCTATCAAGACTGTTATCACGGTTGTCGCCCATCACAAAGTACATGCCTTCAGGTACCGTAATGATTTGTTCGCGAGCATTGCCCCAGCCGTTACGGATCAAAACATCATGTTCAACACCGTCGAGAACTTCCTTGAACCTAACTTCACCCGCGCGAGGTTTGCCGCATTTAGTCTCTGACTTTTGGTAGTTACCAATCGCTTCAAGTGTTGCCGGTTCACCGTTAATGAAAAGGTGTTTATTACGGTAGATGATTTTATCTCCGGGCAAGCCAATCACTCGTTTTATGTAATTCAACGAGGGATCTGGCGGATAACGGAAAACAGCTACATCACCTCGTTTAGGATCGCCGATGTCAAAGATCTTAGTATTCAGCACTGGTAGACGAAGGCCGTAAGCGGACTTATTGACGGCGATAAAGTCGCCGACATGCAGTGTCGGTATCATCGAGCCTGTGGGGATTTTGAAAGGCTCAAAAATAAATGACCTTACAACCAGCACCAATAACAAAACCGGGAACAAGGAGACCGACCATTCCACCAGCATCGGCTCTTTATATTCAGTTTGGCTTTGCTCGGCCTTTTTTATTCTACGGCGTCTAAGAAACAGTTTATCTAATAGCCAGATCACACCGGCCACTAGGGTAATAATTGTTAATATCTTGGCGAAATCAAAATTCATCTAAATCCCTGCTATTTTTTCTTGTTGTCAGTACGCAACACCGCGAGGAATGCTTCCTGTGGAATTTGCACACTACCCACTTGCTTCATGCGCTTTTTACCCTTTTTCTGCTTCTCCAGCAATTTCCGTTTACGGCTGATATCGCCACCATAACATTTAGCGGTTACATTTTTGCGTAAAGCCTTAACCGTGCTGCGAGCAATTATATGCCCGCCAATGGCAGCCTGGATAGCTATATCGAACATTTGCCGAGGAATAAGTTCACGCATACTGCTAACTAATTCCTTGCCTCGGCGTTGGGATAAGTCCCGATGCACGATTAATGAGAGCGCATCCACAACTTCTGCGTTTATTAAAATATCCACACGCACAAAGGGGCCGGCTTCAAAGCGCAGGAAATGGTAGTCAAACGATGCATAGCCTCTGGAGACTGACTTAAGCCGGTCAAAAAAGTCCAACACCACCTCAGACATTGGTAGCTCATAGTGTATAGACACCTGGCTTCCGAGAAACTGCATGTTTATTTGCCGCCCTCGTTTTTCTTCACATAAACCAATGACTGAGCCGACATAATCCTGCGGAACAAGGATATCCGCACGGATAATGGGCTCTCTGATCTCATCAATTTTATTAATTGGAGGAAGCTGTGCCGGGCTTTCCAGATGCATAATCTCACCGCTTGTTTGCAGCACTTCATAAATTACCGTTGGAGAAGTGGTAATCAGGTCAACATCGTATTCTCGTTCAAGGCGTTCTTGCACGATTTCCATGTGCAGCAGACCGAGAAATCCACACCTGAAACCAAAGCCCAAAGCTGCAGAGGTTTCTGGTTCAAACTGCAAAGAGGCGTCATTGAGCTGCAGTCGTTCCAGTGCCTCGCGTAAATCCGGGTAATCATCGGCATTGGTCGGAAAAAGGCCGGCAAATACCTGTGGCTGAACTTCCTGGAAGCCCGGTAATGCCTTTGCGGTTGGATTCTTAGCCAAAGTCAGCGTATCGCCAACTGGTGCTCCGTGCAGGTCTTTAATGGATGCCACCATAAAGCCAACATCGCCGGCTTCAAGCACATCCATAATCTTCCGCTTAGGTGTAAACACCCCGACTTGATCGACCAAGTGATCATTCAGGGTAGACATGACCTGAATTTTATCGCCCTTGCGCATGCGCCCATCTACCACCCGCACCAAGGAAACTACACCGAGGTAATTATCGAACCATGAATCAATAATCAAGGCCTTCAGCGGGGCTTCTCGGTCACCCGTTGGTGGTGGAATGTGTTTAACTAAGGCTTCCAATACTGCTGGGATTCCAAAGCCGGTTTTAGCGCTGACCTCAAGTGCATCACTGGCTTCAATGCCGATGATGTCTTCGATTTCCTGTTTTACCTGCTCGGGTTCTGCCGAGGGCAGATCGATTTTATTCAACACCGGTAATACTTCCAGGCCTAATTCAACTGCGGTATAGCAATTAGCCACGCTTTGGGCTTCTACCCCCTGAGCTGCATCAACTACCAGCAAAGCGCCCTCACAGGCGGCCAGCGAGCGGGATACCTCATAGGAAAAATCTACATGACCCGGCGTATCGATGAAGTTCAGCTGATAGACCTGTCCGCTTTCGGAGCTATAGTTCAGCGTCACACTTTGGGCTTTGATGGTAATGCCGCGCTCGCGCTCAATATCCATACTGTCGAGGACCTGGGCTTCCATTTCGCGTTCGCTGAGACCACCGCAGACCTGAATAAAGCGGTCAGCCAGCGTCGACTTGCCATGATCCACATGGGCAATGATAGAAAAGTTGCGTATATACTTTTGGTCCATTAACGGGCGCACTCAATATAAAAAGCCACCGGCCCCGTTAAAACAGGCACCGGTGGCATTTGAACAACAGCGAGGCTCATACTAAAGAGCTCTTACTGTACTGAATAAAGACTGATTATACCCTACAGCGGTATGCTATTGAGTCTACTGCTGGGTTTATTTTGCTTCTGTTTGGTAGGCAACAAAATTGGGATTACCGTTACGAACCACCAGCAAGGCAACGCTTTCGCCTGCCCTGATAGACTCGACTAACCTGTTAAAGCCTGTCAAAGATTCTACATTGCCCCGGTTTATGCGCAGCACAATATCGCCACGCCGAATACCGGCGCGCCAAGCGGCTTCACTCTCGATTTCCCTGACCAGCACACCGCCTTTTGTAAGCTTGTTTTGTTTGCGTATATTTTCATCTATTTCACCTACTAATAGTCCCAAAACATTGCTGAGACCAGTACCGCTTGTTGCTGGATCCGCAGCGGCGATATCATCCGTGGAAACCTCATCCAGTTTGACCGATAGGGTTGTTTGCTTTCCCCAGCGATTCAGTAATAGTTGCACCTTGGTATTGGGTGCAATTGCACCAATCAGCGGCGGCAAGTCGGTGAAGCTTTCAATCGCCTGACCGTTAAACTCTAAAATAACATCCCCAACTTCTATACCAGCGCGGTCTGCGGCTTTGCCTTTTTCTATCCGGTAAACCAGAGCTCCGCGTGGCCGGTCCAACTTGAGAACTACTGCTAGCTCCGTCTGTACGCCTTGGATACCAACACCCAGCAAGCCCCTTGAGACCCTGCCGTGTTCGCGTAATTGTTCAATGGTACGGTTCGCTACATTTATCGGAATAGAAAAGGAAAGGCCAATATAGCCTCCGCCAGAACTGAGTATCCAGGAATTAACGCCGACAACCTCGCCGTCCATATTCAATAATGGCCCACCGGAATTTCCCCGGTTTATGGCGACATCGGTCTGAATAAAAGGCACATATTGCTGATTACCATTGGCCCTGCCTTTAGCACTTATAATTCCTGCGGTAACACTTTGTTCAAACGAGAAAGGTGAACCAATAGCGATCACCCACTGCCCGCGTTTCAATGCATCAGAATTACCAAAGCGCAGACTTGGCAGATTGCCTGTTTCGATTTTTAATAAAGCAATATCACTATCTTTGTCCGAACCTACTATTTTAGCTTCGAACTCGCGATTATCCGCCAACTTAATTACGATTTTATCGGCACCTTGAACCACATGATGATTGGTGACAATATAGCCGTCAGCACTGATAATAAAACCAGAACCCCCACCCTGTCGCTGTGGTCGAAAGCGTTCTTGTTCCGGCGGCCTCTGAGGCGGGGTCGCACCACGACCGCGTTGTTCAGGAACATTGAAAAAACGCCTGAACATTTCTGGGATCTCCTCTTGGGAGCCAGTAGAAGATTCACCATAGTGAGTCACAGTAATGCTAACAACGGCTGGCGATACCTCCTCGACTAAATCGGTGAAATCTGGCAGACCGGGATTGATTGAAGCACTCGCTGCTAGCGGCAGCAAAATGGATAGCGCAAAGATTACTTTGTGTAGTGACAGTACATATTTTGGCATTAATGGTTCCTTAATAATTAGCCGAACTTAAAAACATAGCTCAAAAACATAACTCACAAGCATAGGCAGTAATTGCGGGGGAAAGTTTCAAATAGGACAAATAATATTTGAACTACAGATCAAGCTTTATTACTGACGCAGGCAGCGCCTGGCACAACCGCTAATAAGCGTAGTTGTTTAGCGGCATTTAAGCTGAGTAAGGCTTGTTTACGAATTAACAGCAAACTACCCGCGGCAGCCAGTAATGCCACCAACAACACCAGCAAATCTGTGCTTATCGCCGTCATTTCAGGAAATTGTGTGTTCCGTAGCCACTGAGCAAGACTTGCGGCAACTAGGCCCACCACCAAAGGCAGCCCGAACATCAGACTTGTCCAACTGAGGAAAAAAATCTCGGGCAAACCGAGTACAACCTGTTGACCAACAGCAACTTCGGGGCTGTCGGCTAAAATATTCACTTTTAAGGTCACTGGCTTTTTAGGCACCAATCGGGCAAAAACACCACCACCACAACCCTTGCCAGCATCACAAGTTGGACAGCCGGCAGTTGCGCCGACGCGCACATATACATTATTTTTTCGTAAGCGAACGACTTGTCCCTGTTGTTCAATCACTGTTGTTTAATCACCGTTATTGAGCCATTGTGCTTGAGCATTCACGGCATTCACAGTTTAGTGCGCTGTAGCTTTTTTCTTCGACTCAATTCGTTGTGGCGATATAACAATAAAGCCGTTGTATTTTTGCGCCTGGTTAAGGATAAAGACTGGTCGCCCGACATCACCCTCAAGCTGGTTATGGCGGAAAAGATACTCAGCTGTAGTGGTTGGGCTATCACCAGGAATCAAGGGATAGGTAGTATTCAGCCCACCGGATGAGACACCACTGGCCGGCATAACCATGCCACTGGCCGCTGTTACTAATGGATTCTCAGGGGTAACAAAATCGGGATGGGCGCTTATATCTGCTAACAGTTCTTGCTGGGCGCTACCTGGCGCTGGTAAGCCCTGGTCATTCAGTGGTTGCTGAATTACAGAAGTTACTGCAACAAAGGCGACAGCGGCGGTCATTGCCAAACCTAGAACCGGCTTGAACCAGCGCTGTGAGTTTCCAAGCGGCAGCTGATTGGCCACATCAGTTGTTGTGTCGGCATCCATTTCTTCGCAACGACTGCGGATACAATCACAAAACTCAGTATTAGAAATATGCACGCTTTGCTCGCAGATAACATCCCGAATCAAGTGATAGCGTTGCCATTTACTACCCAGGCCATCCTCATGCTGCATTCGTCGCAGCAGAAAAACGCTGGTATCGCTCGGCATTTCGCCATCCATTAAAGCGGATACATCTTCGACCTGGAAGCCAATTGGATTCATATTTGTGTGTTTTTTCATAAAAACTCTCTGTCCGACACTTATCTGTGCCTTCTGATCATTAGTTGTTCAATCATTGGATAATAAAGGTTCAAGTTTTTCATCAATCGCCTCACGCGCACGGAAAATACGCGAGCGAACAGTGCCAATCGGGCAGTCCATCGTCAGTGCAATATCTTCGTAGCTCATGCCATCCATTTCACGCAGCAAAATTGCCGTGCGTAAGTCTTGAGGTAACTCCTGAATGGTAGAATTTATCACTTCTGAAATCTCTTCCTTCAACAATTCTCGTTCGGGCGTGTCTTGATCCTTCAGCCTAGTATCGGTTGTATACTGCTCGGCATCATGCGCATCAACATCCGATGTTGGTGGACGCCGTGAGCGGGAAACCAAATAGTTCTTAGCCGTATTGATGGCAATGCGATACAACCAGGTATAAAACGCACTGTCCCCGCGGAACCGATCGATCGCCCGGTAGGCTTTTATAAAAGCTTCCTGAGCAACATCCTGTGCCTCGGCATAATCAGAGACGAAGCGCGAAACCAAGTTGATGATTCGATTCTGGTATTTTATTACCAGCAAATCAAATGCCTGCTTGTCGCCCTTCTGAACCCGCTCAACCAATAACTGGTCGATCTGTCGATCACTTTTCTGCTGTGCAGATTTCTGATCAAGTTCTTTCTCAGACTTGTTAATTACCTTATTACCGCCCATTCAAGCCATCCTAGATACTATAGGCCTGTTGGCGTCACTTCAAAGACAGCAACTGGGCCGGATAGTTCGTTAAAATCCTGAAATATACTAAAAATACACTAAATCTATTGAGTGAAAATTTATATTTATACTGTAATTTCGTTTCACCGCGCTAAGAATAACACGGTATCAGCAGGATTTTGGGTCACAATAGGCAGGATTCAAGTATGTGCCTGCAATACGGGCAAACACCAATTGGATATTAGAACCAAAAGAATGGTGCTTATAAAGGCAAGCGCCGAATACGCGGAGGACGAACCAGAACCCGTACTGAATTATTTATGGCGATGCTGTCATCAGCATAATACCAACCCGCAGTTTTAAACGCGACTATCGCGGCTGGTTACCAGAGGAAAACTCAAAAAAGTTGCCATGCTTACCAACATGAGAAAAATGATTACTATCCTGAACACAATGGTCAAAACCGAAATCGCGTAGGATGAATAATATGGCTTAAATTAGTTAACTTTTAACCACAGTCACTTGTCAGGTATTTCAGTTACTAAATTTTAACTGAACACAATCATGGCAATAAAAGCTGCAATACCCAGTACTGCTGAAACTAATGTTAGTTTACGCAAACTAGGTAGCTGCCATGCCATAATAAAGCCTGTAATAAGCACGAATAGTAAAGCTGTGGCTAAAACAGCAGCATACACCTTAAATGGCGTGCCGCCTTTTGCTTTATGTAATTGTACAAGTTGCCGATACCAACTGGTCTTTTTCACCTCCAATTTCAAAAGCAATGGCTGTGATGTTGACTCTAAAACAACATCCATATTTGAACCTGTCCACTCTAGCTTAAAGGCACTACCAATTCTTTTGATTTTAGCTTCACCAGTAGGCCTTGCTATATTTAGTTTTTTTAATTCTATCTCTGCTAGCGCGACAAGCTCATTATGCTCGTCATGGATTGGTTTTTTAAGATGTAGTTCATGTACGGATACATCATAACTGCCCTTTATTCCCCAAGTATATAAAGCACCCGTTACAAAAAACATTATTGCGACAGGCAAGACAAAAACTGCCAGAAGAGCATGAGTTTTCATAAGTACAGATCGATTAAACACTTTCATTTTTTGAGTATCCTAATTTTCATAATGCTCGAGGAAGCGGTAGAAAAGCCCCATTCATTGATCACAAGCATAGCGCTATAGTGCCATTCGGGTCTGCCCCTATTCTTTTAGGGCTTGAGTTTCTCCCTGCCTTCTCATAGCAACCCCTTAGCGCTTAAAAAACCAACAAATATACCGATTAGAACAATAGCTATAGGAAAAAAAAGCATTAATTTAGCTTCAAGCTTGAATCTGTTTTTCATGTTGTTCGGGACAAACTCCACATAGCGCAATATCCTACACCAGTTTTAGCATCCAGCCGATGATTTCTTCACCTCAATCATTCAACATTTAGATTTAATTGGGGCACACCCCCTATTGTTCCCTATTATTCGCGAATGGTCACACAATCTCCCAGACTTAATAAACACAAGCGAGAACACTGGCATAACAAGTGACTGGAGAGCCAATAAGGCTATCGTCCAAAATATTTTTGCTTTCACAGAGGCTGATGATTTCATTAGTAGATATATTTGGATAAAAACTGTTATTACGAGTATGGCAAACAAGTTCATCCGATATTGATTAGTCGCTAAAATAGATTCAACAGTTGATATATTTAGAATGTTTACTACCAATAAAGTTGTGACAGCGGCTGCTATCACAGTACAAATAAGCGAAATTATATTAGCAAAACGACTAATTTTATTTTTCACAGCAACCGTCACCCCAATAAATATTCACAACTTCACTCGTAATTGTGGCACGAGCTTTCCTCCCCCTCCCCCCTATTGATTTATGCTTCCCTGGTGAATACTTGATTCATTCTCGACCATTCTAGCACGTTTTGGGTAAATCAACCCTCCAGTATGTAGGAATTCTTTGATTTTTACTCGTGGCAAAATCGGGAATGCTTCTAATGAGTGTCTGTCCTCAGACTTCTCAGACTTCTCAGACTTCTCAGACTTTCTCAGACTTTTCCATGAGTGTCTGTCCTCAGACTTTTCAGACTTTTCAGACTTTTCCAGACCCCAATTATTCATTTGAAAATGTCACCGACCCCTTTATTCATCGACCTTGCTCTATAATGTCGTAACTAACTAATGCTTCGAAAAGAAGGATTCCATTATGAAACGAATTATTTTCTTATTCACATTTCTATTTTCTCTGAGCTGTACTCAAGCCTATGCCCAATGGACTGCTGCTCCCCAGAGTCAGAAATATACTCGCGGTACCATCGATCAGTATATGCTCCAGGAAGGCACAGGCCCCACCTGTTTTACTATGAAACCAGGCGTCGCGGTTGGCTCAACCTTTGCGTGCCTCAACACTCCCAATGCCAAGCAGGCCGAACTATTGCTTCAAGCCTTTCTCTATAAATTGACGTGTTATGTACATTGGACTCCGCAAGGCACCGGCGAGTCGGAGTGGGCTGTAGTACGGAGTATGCGGTGTGGTTACGGTAATATATAGATAATTGGGATCAGAGAAAAAACCCGGAATAATTCGGGGTCAAATAATTCGTAATGAGTGTCTGTCCTCAGGCTTCAGGTTTTTCAGGCTTTTCTTAGGTTTTGCTCAGATTTTGAACTTGTAGCCATTGGCGCGCCCTTATCGTGCCTCAACACGCTCCCAGTAACTGACTGCGCTCCAAAACATATCGCTTATTAATAGAGCAAAGAAGCTTGAGACCTGAAATCCGTTCCAATCCTGCCGTCATTCATGGCTAGAACCGAAACTCAGTAGTTTCAATAACTTACTGGGTGCCAGCCTTCGCCGGCATGACGAAGAGGAAGTTAACGGGGCAATAAGTGAAATAAAAAAACATGAATCGCACCCATCGAATCCACGGTTGTTTCATTTGCTGTGGTATCAATAGCGCCTGCAATATGTATATTTCCATCTGGGGATTTGGCTTGCCATAGTTGGCTAGCTATAAAATCTAGTAAATGCGATAATTACGGGCTGAAATTAGATCACAATCAACACTTTTGACACACTAGTGTCACACGAGGACATAAACATGGATTTTTTGAAACAATTGGGTATTAACGACTACAACCCTGGCGCCTATTTTGGCAATGGCGAATGGTCAGAAACTAAAGATGCCGGCATAATCGAATCGATTAACCCGACGAATGGTGAAGTCATTGCGCGTGTTTATAGTGCCTCGGCCGCCGATTATGAGCGGGTGATCGAAAACTCCCAACGGGTGTTTGCCGAGTGGCGTAAAATTCCAGCACCAAAGCGCGGCGAGGCCATTCGATTAGTATCTAACGCACTGCGTGAAAAGAAAGACGCTCTGGGCAGCCTGGTTGCCATGGAAATGGGGAAAATCAAAGCAGAAGGCGATGGTGAAGTTCAGGAAATGATTGATATCGGCGATTTCGCCGTTGGCCAATCCCGGATGATGTATGGCTTGATGATGCATTCTGAGCGCCCAGATCACCGCATGTATGAGCAGTGGCACCCACTTGGCCTGGTCGGTATTATTTCCGCGTTTAACTTCCCGGTAGCAGTCTGGGCCTGGAATGCATTTCTAGCAGCCATTTGCGGCAATGTAAGCATCTGGAAGCCTTCCCCGAAGGGTGCCTTATGTGGTGTTGCTGTACAAAACATCTGTAACGAGACACTTGAAGCTAACGGCTTTCCTCCCATATTTCTTTCTTTCATGGAAACCGGCCATCAACTGGCTGAAAAGTTTGTTGAAGACAAACGGGTCAACCTGATTTCCTTTACAGGATCTACCGAAATTGGTCGCGGCGTGGGTGAAAAGGTTGCTAAACGCATGGGTAAAAGCTTGCTTGAACTGGGCGGTAATAACGCGCTGATTATTGATGAATCAGCTGATCTTAAACTGGCTATACCGGCCGTTGTATTTGGCGCAGTCGGCACCGCCGGACAACGCTGCACCTCTACTCGCAGATTGTTTGTGCATGAAAATATTTATTCCAGCGTAATAGAAAAACTGGTTAGTGCGTACGGCCAGGTTGTTGTCGGTGACCCGTTGGATGAAACCACTTTGATGGGGCCGTTAACAGATGAAGCAGCCGTTCAGCGTTTTCAGGATGCGGTAGCATCGGCTACCAATGATGGAGGCGAAGTGCTTTACGGCGGTGAACGCATTGGTAACGAAGGCTGTTTTGTTAAGCCTGCTATTATCAAAGCCGAAAATCACTGGCCTATCGTGCAGGCTGAAACTTTTGCCCCTATTCTCTATGTTATTCCGTTCAAAACGGTTAAAGAAGCTGTAGACCTGCAAAATGATGTTGCTCAAGGTTTGTCTTCAGCAATTTTCACCAGAGACCTACGCAATGCGGAAATCTTCCTCTCCTACAGTGGTTCTGACTGTGGCATAGCCAATGTGAATATCGGCACTTCTGGTGCAGAAATCGGTGGTGCATTCGGTGGTGAAAAAGAAACCGGTGGTGGGCGTGAATCAGGTTCGGATGCATGGAAAAATTATATGCGTAGACAAACCAACACCATAAATTGGTCATTGGATCTGCCCTTGGCTCAGGGAATCAAATTCGATCTCTAATTTGGGTAATGTGATCCTGATGGGTAACAATCAATGAGTCTCTACAAACTACTGCGTAAAGGGTTTTTCAAAGTCCCGCCGGAAACGGCTCATGATATGGCGCTTGAAAGCCTGAAGCTGGGTAATGATATTGGCTTCCGCAGTTGGATGTTTCGAGATCCGGCAACGGATCCTTGTACGGTAATGGGGATAGATTTCCCCAACCGTGTAGGGATTGCTGCCGGCCTGGATAAAAATGGCGACTATATCGATGCCCTTGGTGGTCTGGGCGTCGGCTTTCTGGAAATCGGTACGGTTACCCCTAAGCCACAATCAGGCAACCCGCGCCCGCGTTTATTCCGTCTGCCAAAATCGCAAGCGATTATTAATCGCATGGGCTTTAATAATAAAGGTGTGGATCACCTAGTGCGACAAGTCGAAAAACGCCGCTGGAAAGGTGTTTTGGGTATTAATATCGGCAAGAACAAAGACACGCCCAATGAGCAGGCCGTTGATGATTATTTGATTTGTCTTGAAAAAGTTTATGCCCATGCAGACTATATCGTCATCAATATCTCCTCTCCCAATACCCCGGGACTACGAGATTTACAAGGGGTTAAAGACCTCGATAAGTTACTTTCCAAATTAAACCAGCGACGCAAGCAACTTACTGAGGAACATGGCTTCCGGGTGCCTTTTGCGGTTAAGGTTGCGCCGGATTTAATCGAGGAAGATATTCAGCCGATGGCTGATTGTATTGCCAAAAATGAGATTGAAGCCGTTATCACCACCAATACCACGATTGATCGGCAAGTCCTCAGCGGCCAACAACATGCTGAAGAAGCCGGTGGGCTCTCTGGTGCCCCGCTTCTACATTCAGCAAACCAAACACTCAAATCGTTTAGAAAAGCACTGCCTAAAAAAATAAATCTTATCGGCACTGGCGGAATAATGTCGGGCATTGATGCATTAGGCAAGCGCCAACTGGGTGCGGACCTGGTGCAAATTTACACCGGGTTTATTTATCAAGGCCCAGGGTTGATCGCAGATATCGCCAAAGAAATTACCGGTTCACGGATGATACTGCCGAATAAATGAAACAACTGCCCACCACCAAACTGAAAGATCACAACAGTTTTTCAGTAGCAGCGAACTGTCAGCGCCTGTTTGTGCTGGAACATCTGCAAGACCTTGCTCAGCTAACCCAAACGCCCCTGCATAAACCGATGATGCTGGGTGCAGGCACGAATATATTATTTGCCACTGATTATCCTGGCGATATCATTTTGAACCGTTTACAAGGTCGGCAAATCATAGATGCTACCGATAAACATGCTTATGTGCGCATCCAAGCTGGAAATAACTGGCATGAGTCCGTAATCTGGATTTTAGAGCAAGGTTTATCGGGCATTGAAAACCTCGCTCTAATTCCCGGTACGGTCGGGGCCGCACCAATACAAAACATAGGTGCTTACGGTGTAGAGCTCAGCGATACCCTAGAGTTGGTTGAAGCCTGGGACAGAAAACACATGCGCGCGGTTATGCTCAAAGCTAATGATTGCCAGCTGAGCTATCGGGATAGTATTTTTCGTCAACAAGCAGATCGCTTTTGGATTCTCAACATCACCCTGAAATTATCCCGTAAACCACGACTACGGCTAGGTTATAGCGGACTAAAACAAAAGCTGGATAGTATGGGTATTGCTAACCCCCTACCCGGCGATGTTGCGGCTGCGGTTTGTTCTTTACGCCGCGAAAAGCTCCCAGACCCCACACTGCTGCCCAATGTCGGTTCGTTTTTCAAAAACCCAATAATCGACAATACCCACTTGCAGCAATTGCTTCAGAATTACCCCGAACTACCCCATTGGGGCCAAGGGGATGCTAGCAGTAAAATCTCAGCCGCATGGCTGATCGAAAAATGCGGATATAAGGGTTACCGCAAAGGTGCTGCGGGTATCTCAGATCAACACGCATTGATTCTTGTTAATCATGGCAGTGCATCAGGAATAGACCTTTGGAAGCTCGCTAAAGAGATACAAAATGCGGTTCAATTAGAATTTAAGCTATCTCTACAGGCAGAACCGCGTATTATTCACAGCAGTTAATAAATCAACACGCTACTTACCCGCATGCAAACAGGAGACCCCATGACTACTCTTTCAACTAAATTCAAGCTAATCGCTTTGCTGAGCATTAGCGCGTTCTTGCTAAGCGCTTGCAAAACCACGCCCGAATATTCCAGCCCAAGTGAAGTTGCGGCCGCGCAAGCTAACGAAACCGCACAGCAACTTGCAGAGAAATACATTACCCCGGAGCACTTGCTGACGGATATTGAAATTCTCTCCTCTGACCGCTTCGGTGGCCGCGCACCTTTTTCTGCAGGTGAGAAATTGACGGTTGATTATATCGAACAGAAATTTATCGCCAATGGCTTACAGCCCATGTTTGGTGACAGTTACCGGCAAGCGGTTCCACTAGTATCCATTACCCTAGATCCTGACACCGTAAAAGCCGCCATTACCCAGAACAATCAGCGACGGACTTTGAAATACGGGCCTGAAATCATGCTGGGTACCAGTCGTGTCGTGGAAAGCATTGATGTAGCAGAAAGCCAGGTGGTATTTGTAGGTTACGGTATTGTTGCCCCGGAATATGAGTGGGATGATTATAAAAACTTGGATGTAGAAGGCAAAATCGTAATGATATTGGTTAATGATCCTGGCTTTGTAACGCAGGACCCAGAGCTTTTCAAGGGCAATGCGATGACATATTACGGTCGCTGGACTTACAAGTATGAAGAAGCAGCTCGGCAGGGCGCCAGCGGTGCGATTATTATCCACGAAACCGCAGCCGCATCATACCCATGGAAAGTCGTCTCCTCTTCATGGTCCGGCCCACAATTTGTTCTGGATAGCGCCAACGGGAATATCGACAGACTGCCGTTTGAAGCATGGGTACCTTATGCAATTGCTGACCAATGGGTTACAGCCTCCGGAATGAATCTAGAAAACCTCAAGCAGAAAGCGCTATCAGCGAACTTTGAGTCAACTCCTCTCGACATCAGTCTCTCGGTTCACTTGGACAACACGCTTGAAAAAGCCAAATCCTATAATGTTGGCGCAGTTTTAGCCGGCAGTAAAAACCCTGATGAACTGTTTTTCTATATGGGTCATTGGGACCACCTGGGAGAAAATGAAAGTGGCGAGCACGCGGCCGATAATATCTTTAATGGTGCAGTTGATAATGCCAGCGGTATTGCTGGAGTGTTGGCTCTTGCCAACACATTTTCACGGCTGCCACAGGCTCCAGCCAGAAGCATTGGATTTCTTGCAGTAGCAGCTGAGGAATCTGGATTGTTAGGCTCTGCCTACTACACCGCCAATCCGCCATTCCCCATGAATAAAACCATTGGTGGTATTAATATGGATGCGATGAATGTGTATGGTTCAACCGAAGATATTATAGTGGTTGGCTATGGTAGTTCTAGTTTAGAGGACACACTCAAAGGCAATGCCACACTCCAAAAGCGTACTGTAGAAGCCGAGCCCTTCCCTGAAAAAGGTTATTTTTATCGCTCTGATCACTTTAATTTTGCCAAGCGCGGAGTACCGGTTTTATATGCCAAAGGCGGGGTAAAACATCTAACTGAAGGCGAGCAGTATATGCGCGATTTATATGCTGACTACACCAGCAACCGCTATCACGCGCCTGCTGATGAAATCACCGACAGTTGGGACCTAAATGGCCTCGCCGATGATTTGAAACTGTTTTTTAATATCGGCTTGCAACTAGGCAATGACAGCAGCTGGCCACACTGGTATGAAGGTAACGAATTTAAAGCCATTCGTGAAGCCAGCATGAGCAATAACTAGTGCTGGATCGGGAAAGTTCCCGAAGCTTATTGCGGAAAGTTAAAGCCGCGGACTCTCTCGAGTCCGCGGATATCCAAAAGGCAATGTGTTTGCTAGATGAGCAGGACGATTTCTGGCAGGCTGATAATGGACGGAGTCACCTTACAGCCTCTTGTTGGATTTTGAGCCCGTCACTGGATGCGATTTTATTACTGCACCACCGCAAGCTAAATCGTTGGCTACAACCGGGCGGTCATATTGAAGCACATGACAACAGCTGGCTTGAAGCTGCACTGCGTGAGGCGTGTGAAGAAACGGGGATTGAAAATTTCCAGCAATTAGTGCCCGGTATTTTTGATTTTGATATCCACACCATCCCCGCCCGTGGGAGTGTCCCAGAGCATCAACACTACGATGCGCGCTTCCTACTACAGGCAGAAAAATCCGAAATACACTTTTCAGATGAATCAAACGATCTGCAATGGTTCAGCCCGGATAAGGCGGCCAGTCTTATCGGTGGTGATCCAGTAATGGATCGGATGCTGGAAAAAACCCGCTTATTGATGGAGTCTAAAAGGCGCTAATACCGGTTAATTCACGACCTACCGCCAGTTGATGAATGGTTTCTGTGCCTTCGTAAGTAATCACACTCTCAAGATTTAGCATATGCCTAATGGGGCTATATTCGGTAGTAATACCAAAGCCCCCAAGTATATCGCGGGCATCGCGGGCAATATCAAGAGCCATTCTGACATTATTCCATTTGGCTAAATTGACTTGCGTGTGCTCCATTTTACCTGCATCTTTAAGCCGGCCTAACTGCAGTGCTAATAATTGAGCAGT
Organism: Lysobacterales bacterium; assembly: GCA_021648045.1. GTDB lineage: Bacteria > Pseudomonadota > Gammaproteobacteria > Xanthomonadales > SZUA-36 > SZUA-51. Next base: position 4,727 of record JAKITM010000009.1, on the reverse strand, counting down.
GGTAATTCTGCGCGCCATATCGGCCAAACGCAGTTGAATTGCCTGGTTGGCGGCCAACGGCCGACCGAATAACATACGCTCTTCGGTGTATTTGATAACCGTGTCAAGGCAGTCCTGAGCGCAGCCTATCGGCCCCCATGAAATACCAAAACGCGCCTGGGTTAAACAAGATAAAGGACCTTTTAAACCTTTCACACCCGGTAATCTACTGGAGTCAGGCAAGCGGACATTATCAAAATATAATTCAGAAGTGGTTGAAGCCCGTAATGACATTTTTCCATGAATATCCTGGGTGACGAAACCCGGCATGTCCTTTTCTACCAAAAACCCCTGAATGCCGTCTGATGTTTTAGCCCAGACAATCGCAATATCGGCTACAGAGCCATTGGTTATCCACATTTTAGCGCCATTCAACAACCAGTCATCACCATCCTTTTTGGCATGGGTGTTCATATTGGCAGGGTCTGAGCCGCCTTGTGGCTCGGTCAAACCAAAGCAGCCTATCACCCGACCTGCCGCCATTTCCGGTAACCAGCGTTGTTTTTGTTCATCTGTACCAAAGCTGTAAATCGGATACATACATAAGCTGCTTTGCACCGAAACAAAACTGCGCAAGCCGGAATCACAGCGCTCTAATTCTTGGCAAATAAGGCCATAGGAAACAGCATTTAAGCCTGCACAACCATAACCCTCAAGGCTGGAACCGAGCAAACCCAAGTCGGCTATTTCAGCAATGAGTTCCGTAGGAAAACGAGACTCATTAAAACACTCAGCAATCAACGGCATCGCGCGCTCATCAACCCAGTGAGCCACACTGTCCTGAACCATCTGCTCTTCTTCGCTCAGCAGTGAACGAACATTAAAAAGATCGAGTGGATTCAGCTTTGCCATAATAAATTTTCCGAGAAGGTATTAATGAGAAGAGATTAATCCGATATTTTATCATCAGCGACTGGAAAATAGTCAAAATTGATGTCTTTCTTTTTCTTTCAGTCTTCAGACCTCGTGCAATTTTTGCAACGCTATACTGATTTCTTGTCTATGAGTTAAATTAACAAGAAGCTGCGGTAGGTTCGTTACTTGGTCAGCCCCAACATTAACCGATTATTCAGTTACAACTTGAATTCAGATTTATAGACAATTCCACCTTTCATAACAAAGCCTACACTTTCCATCACTTTTATATCCTTTAGGGGGGTTACCTGGAACGCCAATAATATCTGCCAACAAGCCTTTCTCGATTCTTCCACGATCCTTTATACCCATTAAGTCTGCCGCATTAATCGTCGCCGTTTGAATCGCCTCAATTGGTTGCATACCGAATTTAACTATTAACTTAAAACTATCGATGCTTGAGAAGCCAAAAGAAAACTGAAAAGAATTTTGCACCAGCCGCCACGGTTTCAAGGTTTTGATTAAGCTGGGGGGGGGGGTGGTCAAACCACCCCCCTCTATTGCTTTACTCTAGCTCCACTTCTGTTTATCAGAGTGTCGGGCTAGGAATTCACTCCTAAGCTGCGGCGCAGACCCAGCATACCAATACCGGCCATCAACAACAACATTAGCAATAACGCCCAGCGGTCGAGGGTTGGGATCGGTATAGCGCAGCCGCCACCTGAAATTGGGTTAGCCAAGTTTGCATTGAAACTGCAGCCATCCACATCATCAGCAACACCATCACCGTCGAAGTCAGTCATCAGGTACAAGACGAAGCCATCGTGATCCGCGGCGCGTAGGGGCGTGCTTGGGTCACCGATGAGATTCGCGGCAGCATCTACATTACCGCGACCAAATTCAAAGCCACGAATCCAGGGGTCGGTAGCCGCAGATGTAAGCGCGTGATCAAGAGTTTGCACATGACCGCGGAAATTAAACGAGTAACGCTCAGTAGCTGGCAATAACTCTACCTGATTAACCAGGTTTGGATTGACCAGGTCGGCACCAGATTGCAGGCTTTCTGCTGGATCAAAGTCACCCTTAATGTGCCCCAGGACATCAACATAACCATCAGTAAATTCAAAGGCATTAAAATCACCCAGAACAATCAGTGGTATAGCCGGGTTGCTTGTTTGATAGGTCTGTACCATAGTCGCAACAGACTCCGCCTGAGCTAGGCGTTTTAGCTGAACCCTTGTAGTATCGATACCATTCAAGGAGCGGTTGTGTACCACCATTACTGCCAGCGAGAAATCCATACCATTGCCGGTATAACGCCCTTCCAATAATAACGGTGGACGATCATGCAATATGGAACTATCGAAACTAAAGATTTCCGCTGCACCCAACTGAGTTATGGCATCTACGGCAATGTCTGCGCGCAGTAGGAAGCCAACATCGATTCCGCCAATATCATTACCTTCGACCAAGTGGGCTGTGTAATTGACGCTATTATCATCCTGGGCAATTTCAGTTGCTAGGTCTTGCAACGCAGTAATGTCAGCAGCTTCCTGAACACCCAAGATATCGGGCGAGTTCAGTACTTCTCTAATATGTTGGGATAACTTGCTCAGCCTTGTCGCATAATCACCATCTGTAGCAAACCGGAATAAGTTCAACGAACCCACTGTGGTTTCTCCAGCGAGCCTGCCTCTTACAGGACCTGGGATTACTGCCTCGGTAACTGTCAGCGAGGTAGGCCAGAGTTCGTAGCCACCAAAATCGAAGCCAATCACACCTACAGCATCAAAGCTTGAGCCGCCAGGAATGATAATATTCGGCAAGCCCATACGGTCTGGATCTAACTCAAACACTTCTGGATTACCATCCCACACTGGAATAGAGCCACCTAAATCTAGTGGATATTGAGTGCCCGGCTCACGGAAACTGCGAGTAGCTACTGCTCTGATATGAACTTCGGCTATTGGGTCGGAACCAAAGCTCTGATTACCGTTAGTGACACTACCACCAGTAATTTGCACCAGCATGGATTCATAACACTCATACTCAATCGCACAACTCGGTGTCGCCGGATTTGGGCTTGGTACAGTTGCATCAAAGATTACAACCGCAGGCAGTGCATTACCCGAGCTATTGATAGTAACCGTAGGTGAATTAGCAAACTCTGTAAAATCGAAAAACTCAATAACATCACCAGTAACATTAACGCTATCGCCAACCGCCACTGTTGGTGCAGCTGCGGTAAATACATAAATACCATTAGAGGTATCAATGCTGGCATCTGCCCTGGCATCGGGGGTTTGCATGGTGAAGCCTTCGGGTCCAACTGCAGTTACGATATTATCAACAGTGCTAACGGTGGTGTCTGCGAACATACTGAACTCACCCGCACCCTGTATATCCCAGATTTCAAGCGGTGGGCACTCGTTGACAGCACCTGGTGTAGGTGTAGCCTGAGTGTATGTATCCGTATTTCTTTCACCGCCAGAACCATTGGTACAGCGCTGGTTTGAATCTACTCCGGAATCTGTACCACCGCCCTCATTGATCTGTGGTTGCCCTGGATTTAGCAGCGCCAGCAAACCTACATCATCGCCATCATTGGTATCATAAACAATAGCATCAACCAAGTTGTTAGTGGTCGCCGCTGTACTGTTAGGGAAGTTGCTGGCATTTCCAACATACAGAGCCACTGCATCAGCACCATTTTGAATCAAGTTGGTGTTGGGCGTTACATCCAGATCACAATTGGCAGTATTAGCCGCATCACCACAAAGCACAAAATAACCGTTAGCATTGGTGCTCTGACCATCCAAATCGAAGGCCTGATAAGAGGTATCACTCGAACCATTAAAGAACACTAACACAAAACCATCAAGTGCCAAATTACCAACACCGCCATCGAATAACTCAATGAATTCAGCAGCATCAGTACCCGTTTGGTCGGCATCCACCTCATTGATAATTGGTGATGGACAGTCATTTAAAACACCAGGAGTCGGGAGTGCCTGGATATAGGTATCTGTGTTTCTAGCACCACCAGCACCACTTGGACACCTTTGGTTAGAATGCGCAGAACCATCACCGCCATCGCGCTCATTAACTTGTGGCTGCCCGCCATTAAGAAGGGTTAAAAGAGTTGCATCGTCAGCGTCATCAGTATCGTAAACAATTGCATCGATAAGGCCGTTAGTAGTTACCGCTGAGCCGCCGGGGAAATCTGTGGCGTCAGCCAAGTACAAGGCCACCGCATCGGCGCCATTTTGAATCAGGTTAGTGTTGGGGCTCACATCCAGGTCGCAGTTGGCAGTATTAGCCGCATCGCCACAAAGTACAAAATAACCGCTAGCATTGGTGCTCAAACCGTCCAGATCAAAGGCTTGGTAGGATGTATCTCCCGAACCATTAAAAAGCACTATCACTAGACCATCAAGGGCCGTGTTACCCACGCCACCATCGAAGAGCTCAACAAACTCAGCAGCATCAGAGCCGGCCTGATCAGCATCCATTTCGTTGATTAGAATAGGAGATGTCACTGGTGGTGTAGCCGTGGTGAAGCTAAACTGGAAGTTAGAAACCATATTATCCGGGGGGTCAACTGCATCCGAATCAGTTACTTGTGCTGCGAAAACATCAACTGTGCAGGTCTCGCTCATCACAAAGTCTGAAGACGGGTCTAGCATGTAAGACTGTGGGCCACCAGTGACGGTGGCACTGTGCGCGCCACTAGTAGTACAATTTATTTCAAACCAAGTACCTGCGACTACGACATCTTCACTAAAATGAATTGTGATATTTGCATCAAGTGCGATACCACGACCACCGCGGGG
>JAKITM010000109.1 GCA_021648045.1 Lysobacterales bacterium | reverse complement strand
TATCCAATAAAGTTGGGCTTTATCTGCGAGCTGCATAAAATATTGCTCGATAGCGTGCGCGGGCAGGATAAGACACCTGGTTCATTTCGCAAGGATCAAAACTGGATTGGAAAAGCAGGTTGCTCTATAGAAGAGGCTAGCTTTGTTCCCCCATCACCTTTGATTCTGGATGAGTTTCTACAAAAATGGGAAACCTATATTGGTTTCGATGATGCTGATTTTTTATTACAAACCGCCGTGATTCATGCGCAATTTGAATTACTTCACCCTTTTAAAGATGGTAATGGTCGTATTGGGCGATTGTTAATTCCGTTGTTTCTATACCAGAAAAAGTCTTTGTCTCAGCCCATGTTCTATTTGAGTGAGTATTTAGAAGCTCACCGCGAGGAATATTATCAAAGGCTAAAAGCCATATCGCAGAATGGTGACTGGAATGGCTGGATATATTTTTTCTTGAAAGCGGTGGCAGTACAAGCAAAGCAAAATAGTATCAGGGTTCGTTCAATTATGGCGCTCTATGAAGAAATTAAGACACAAATACAGGAAATAACCCATTCTCAATATTCTATTTATTTGCTAGATGCCATTTTTACTAAGCCTATTTTCCGGGTTTCAGACTTGGTAAAAAACCTCAAACAAGAATGTGGTATTCATGAAAAAACAACGCCGGGGCTTTTAAGGCAGCTAAAAGAAGCGGGTATTTTACAAGAGTTAAAAGCGGGAAGTGGTAGAAGATCTGCCGTTCTTTATTTTCCACGCCTAATTTACACAGCGGAAGGGAAAGAAATATCATAAGAAACTTGTAGAGTCTCAGGGCGACACAAAATCATTAGAGGAGCGTAGTTATGATATCACGCTCCACAAGCGCATTACAGGAGTCTGGGGACTCCAATAAAGATTGAAGAGAATGCAGAATAAAATTGATTCAACTGATTGAAAACAAAAAAATTATATTGGAAGCTGCTAAATATTAAAATTCCGATACTAAGAAAATGCAGAATAGAAGGACACTATGAAGAATTTGAAATTTAAACAGCTCCCTTATCAAACCGAGGCAGTAGACGCGGTGGTGGACTGCTTTGCTGGTCAACCCAAGCTCTCTTCTTTGTCGTACCGTATTGATCCGGGTAGAGAAGTGGATGCCATGGGGCAAAGCCAAGCCAATATCTTGACAGACGGGTTTAAAAATAATGACCTAATGCTTACACCTCCGCAAATATTCACCAATGTTCAAGATGTTCAGCAAAAACAAAATCTGCCTATATCTGATGAGTTGGTGAAAACAAAGTCATGTGCGATTAATCTCGATATAGAAATGGAAACCGGGACAGGTAAAACATACTGTTATATCAAAACCATGTTCGAGATGAACAAGCGCTACGGTTGGAATAAATTCATTGTGGTTGTACCGAGTATTGCTATTCGTGAAGGTGTCTATCAATCATTTGATGGTATGGCGGATCATTTTTTAGAAGAATACGGTAAACGCGCTAAAGCATTCATCTATAATTCAAAATCACTGCATGAGATTGAAAACTATTCATCTGATGCGGGTATAAATGTCATGGTTATCAATGTGCAAGCCTTTGCAGCACGCGGAAAAGATGCCCGCCGTATATATATGGAGCTTGATGATTTCCAATCCCGCCGACCCATTGATGTGATTAAAAAGAATCGCCCAATACTTATTCTTGATGAGCCACAGAAAATGGAAGGTAAGAAAACAATGGAATCTCTGGCTGAATTTGAACCACTGTTTACCTTACGATACTCGGCCACGCATAAAACAGAGCATAATAAAATACATCGCCTTGATGCCTTGGATGCCTATAACCAGAAGTTAGTTAAAAAAATTGCTGTAAGAGGAATATCCATTAAGGGATTGAGTGGAGCAAACGCTTATCTCTACCTGCAATCCATTGAGGTGTCATCTACCAAACCGCCTATAGCGCGGGTTGAATTTGAAATTAAACAGAACAACGGTATTAAACGCACTGTTCGGAAAATTGGCAAAGGCGATAATTTATTTGAAAAATCTAAGGAGCTAGAAGAATATAGGGGTTTCGTTGTTTCTGACATTGATGCAGTTAAAGATACACTGAACTTTACCAACGGTGTTGAGCTTACAGTTGGTGATGCCATTGGGAATATTAATGAACAAGCACTACGCCGTATTCAAATAAGAGAAACAATCAAAGCTCACTTTGACAAAGAACAGGCTCTTTTTCATCAGGGACTTAAAGTACTGTCTCTTTTCTTTATTGATGAAGTAGCAAAATATCGGGATTATGATAATCCAGTAGACACACGCGGCGAATATGCCAAAGTATTTGAAGAAGAATACAACCAATATTTGAAGGAAGTTTTATCATTAGAAGATACTGCTTACAATAAATACCTAAAAAATATTGCAACAAAAAGAACACATGAAGGATATTTCTCAAAAGACAAAAAGAAAAAGCTTATAAATTCCAAAATAAAGCGAGGTGCGGATGCTTCTGATGATGTTGATGCATATGACCTGATCTTGAAAGATAAGAAAAGGCTTTTGTCATTAGCGGAGCCAGTACGGTTTATCTTTTCTCATTCGGCACTGCGTGAAGGTTGGGATAACCCCAATGTTTTTAATATTTGCCAGCTTAAGAACCTGAACTATGACAATACGATTACAAGACGACAAGAGCTAGGCCGCGGTTTGCGACTTGCAGTCAATCAAAACGGTGAGCGTATGGATAATCCATTAAATGTTCACCAGATTAATGTATTAACAGTTATTGCAAACGAAAGTTACAGAGATTTTGTAAAAGCACTTCTTAAAGAAACAGCCGATTCTCTTTCGGCGCGTCCCAGGGCTGCTAACGAAGATTATTTTCAAGGAAAAATCATCAAGACAAAAGGTGGTAGCATGAAAATTGATGCTCAAATGGCAAAACAAATTTACCGTTACCTCCTGAAAAATGATTATACAGATGATAACGACATGATCGCGGATATATATCACAAGGCTAAGCGAGAAGGAAAACTCGCAGAGTTACCTGAAACTCTAAAGCCCTATACAGAAGAAATTCATCATCTGATTAGCGGCGTCTTTAGTGCGGCTCTATTGCCAGATATTGAAGATGGCCGCAAAGCAAAAGAAAACCCTCTAAATGCAAACTTCGATAAAAAAGAGTTTCAGCAACTTTGGAGTAAGATTAATCGCAAGGCTGTCTATACGGTGGACTTTGATTCAAACGAACTTATTAGAAAGTGTGTACAAGCACTCAATGAAAAAGGCAGCTTGAAAATATCCCCTTTACAATATGTTATTGAATCAGGATCGCAAACAGATACCACCACTTATGAAAAAATCAAGGATGGAGCCGCGTTTAAAGCTTCTGAAACTTCTACAGAAACATACAGCGACTCTATTAAGTCGGCTATAAGATATGATCTTATAGGGCAGATTTCTGAAAACACTCAATTAACCAGAAGGACTATTGGTAGCATATTAAAACAAGTTAACACAGCCGTATTTACTTTGTACCCTACTAATCCAGAAGATTTCATCGCAAAAGTGTCAGTACTAATTAACGAACAAAAAGCTTCAACAATTATTGAGCACTTGTCTTATGACCCCATAGATGAAGTCTATGATGCAGATATATTTACTGTCGAAAAACCAAAAGCAAATTTTAGTAAAGCCATACCAGTAAAACAGCATATTTATGATTATGTATTCACAGACTCGGATATAGAAAGAAAATTTGTGCAAGAGCTTGATACCAGCTCAGAAGTAGTTGTTTACGCAAAGCTCCCAAGAGGCTTTTCAATACCAACACCAGTTGGAAACTATAACCCAGATTGGGCTATTTCGTTCAAACAAGGGGCTGTTAAGCACATATATTTTATTGCCGAAACAAAGGGGACTATGAGTTCTTTGCAGCTTAAAGAAATAGAAAATGTGAAAATAAAGTGTGCTAAAAAATTCTTCAAAAAAATCACTTCGGATCAAGTGAAGTACGATGTTGTAAATAGCTATGAAAAACTTATGCAGATAGTGCAGGTATAATAGAGAGCACCTATGGAGCTATTAAACTCTAAAAAGGCTCTGAATGGCGGCGTTGGGATTTACATATTCATACTCCGGAAACAAAGTTATCTGATTGTTCTCAATGTGGCGGTGATGTTTAGGTCGAATTCATTGAATTCATAGAAAACACCTTAGTTCAGAATAACGGATTATTTTAGTGCTGATGGTTACTTCAAATTGATCGATAAGTATCATGCAAAATAGCCAAACTCAGAAAATGCTTTTTTCCAAAGATCGAATTTCGGCTAGTAAAAGCGATTAAAGTCTAAGTTTGGTTATAGGCTGGCGCACCAGCTTAGTTCTTTATATAAAGCCCATCGGCCTCAATCGTAATCATGCGCAATTTGTAGAGTTTGCCCACGGCCGCTTTGAAATCTCGTTTCGAAATACCGAAGCGGCGACGGATTGCTTCCGGTGAAGACTTGTCTGTTAAGGGCAGGAAGCCGTCATTGGCCTCAATCGCTTTGAGCACCTGATCGGCGACAGTGCTGAAGCGCTCGCTGATGGGTGGGGATAAGGTTAGATCGACTTTGTCGTCGTTGACGACTTTTTTAACCCAGGCTTTAGTTTTCAGACCATTTCGCAGGGCTTTGAATATTTCGTTTTCGTAGAGCAAACCCCAGTGTTCGTTATTAACAATCACTTTGTGCCCTAGATCGGTGCGTGCCACCACCATAATATCTACTTGCTCGCCGGGTTTGTAATACGCAGGGGTCAGCCCGATGTGGCGATTCAGCCGAGTGGAGGCAACCACGCGCTCGGAATATTTGTCTTTATACACAAACACGGCGCAGAACTGCCCGGGTTCTAGTTCACGCTTTTGCTCACCATAAGGCAGCATTAAGTCCTTGGGTAAGCCCCAGTCGAGGAAGGTACCGGTGCGATTAACCGCCACCACGCGCAAGAATGCGGCTTCACCGGCCATTGCTTTCGGGGTTTCTGTGGTTGCCAACAAACGATCTTCAGAATCTGCATACACAAAAACTGCTATCTGGTCATCAACCTCAAGGCCATCGGGAATATACCGGCTGGGCAGGAGGATGCCTTCGCGTTTTTCTGAGGCTTCAGCTTCGCTGCTTGGGCTTGCATCCAAGGACATGAGGTAAACGCCGAAATCAACCACCCGGTCAACCCGCAAGCGGTTCATTTTTCCTACTTCAATTGCCATAACTATCCGGTTTTTTTCCTGTAAGTTACACATTACGAGCAAATATTCTGTTGTAAATAATCTTCCAGCAAGTCGAGTTCGTAGACCGTGCTGGAAGCTTCAAGGGTTTCCCACATTTGTCGGCGCGCTATTTCGCCTTCTTCATTCAGGCCTTTTTCACCGGAACTTTCCCACGCCTGGCGGTCGGGCCACTGGGCATAAGCAACAAAACGATCTTCATCCAATTTGTGCAGTCGCGAACCCAGAGAGCCGTTCTGTTGGAAAATACAATGGGTTAGTTGCGACCACGACTCGCGGAATGCATTTTCACATCCCACTTTAATTTGAAATTCATAGACCGCAACAAACATCAAGCTTTCCTTAGCCCGTTGGTGCCGGCATGTGGAAGAAGTTTAATTTGTTGCCATCAAGATCGCGGAAGTAGCCGGCATAAAACCCGTCCATGCGATAGCCTGGCTCGCCTTCATCGGTAGCACCCAGTTCAATCGCTTTTTTATACATCTCATCCACTTTTTCATTGCTGTCGACAATAAACGCCGTCATATCACCATTACCGACGGTAGCTGAATTCTCGTCAAATGGTTTGGTGATACAAAAACCCGTCGACTCCGGGGCAACTGACCAAGCGATGAAGCGCTCATCTTCAAGAAAACGACCCGCACCCATGGCGCCCAGCAAGGCATCATAAAATTCAGCCGCGCGTTTTATATCATTCGTACCTACAGTAATATACCCAATCATGGAATTTCCTCGCTTGTTATGGTGTTATGGAATAAAACACTAAGTTTAGCCGAAAATCACCATCAGCGTTATATCTCAGTGTTATCTAAAGTGCTCAGGAATACAGCAAGCCTGGCAACCAGGTTGCTAACCCGGGCCAAAAAACCAAAGCTCCCAGCATTAAAATTTGGATCAGCACAAAGGGGATAACCCCTTTGTAGATTTCTGTAGTGGCGATACTATCGGGTGCAACCCCGCGCAAATAAAACAGTGAAAACCCGAACGGGGGCGTCAAAAATGAGGTTTGTAAATTCATTGCAATCATCACTCCCAGCCATACCGGGTTGATATCCATTGCCAACAAAATTGGGCCGACTATCGGCACGACAATAAATATTATTTCGATAAAATCGAGCACAAAGCCAAGTAAAAACATCACTAACATGACTATCAGCAGTGCCGTCCACTTACCACCGGGTAAACCGGTTAATAGTCCCTGAACCAGTTCATCCCCACCAAAACCACGAAATACCAGCGCAAAAAGTGAGGCTGCAATCAGAATCATAAACACCATGGAACTGACCCTGGCGGTTTCCCGAACCACCGATCTAAGGGTTTTAATATTGAGCTTTTTCTGGGTGGCTGCCAACAACATAGCCCCCACAGCCCCTACAGCAGCGGCTTCGGTTGGGGTTGCAATACCGGTGAGAATGGAGCCCAGCACAGCAAGAATTAAAGACAACGGGGCAACTAATAGTTTTAGTGTTCTGAATACACCAGTGCCTGTATCTGTTGATACCGGCATAACCGGCATTCGTTGAGGGTAGATGATTGCAAGTACCACCAGATATATAATATATAAGCCCACCAGTATCAAGCCCGGCAGTAGAGCACCGGCGAATAGCTCTCCTACCGATACGGTTTCCGGGCTAAAAATACCCATTTTTAGCTGTGCCTGCTGGTAGGCATTTGAAAGCACATCACCCAATAACACCAGTACAATAGAAGGTGGAATCACCTGCCCTAAAGTTCCGGCTGCACAGATTGTTCCGCTAGCAACGCGGTTGTCATATCCTTGGCGCATCATGGTAGGTAAAGACAAAATACCCATGGTAACCACGGTTGCGCCGACAATACCGGTGCTCGCCGCCATTAAAGCACCTACCAGCATCACCGCAACCCCCAAACCGCCCGGCAAACTGCGCATCAGCCGAGTCACTTCCCGTAGCAACTGATCTGCCAGCTTAGAGCGTTCGAGCATGACTCCCATAAACACAAATATCGGCACAGCCATCAGCGTTTGATTGCCCATAATGCCAAACAGGCGGTTGGGAAATGCACTCAGAAAACTCGGGTCAAAACTACCTGTAAGCGTGCCGATTGCAGCAAATATAAGCGCCACCCCGGCCAGTGTGAATGCCACCGGAAAGCCGGCAAGCAAAGCTAGGGCAACCGCAAGAAAAAGCAATAACGCCACTATTGATTGTCCGTGGCCAACTCAGCACTCAGGTACTGATCCTTTAGAATTATGTAATGCTCGGCACTGTATTTGAAATACTCTTGTTCTTTCGCTGACAACTCGCGTGCTGGGCGCGCGGGATTTCCAC
>JAKITM010000108.1 GCA_021648045.1 Lysobacterales bacterium | reverse complement strand
TCGATTATCGTTATTCCATAGCGGCCATTTTTGGTCGTGATGTTTTTAATGACGATGACCGCATGCTAGCTATAAGTGTTGGCGCTGGTTACTCAGGCGAGAAAACTGTCGAAACCTTAGACAGTGGCGCAGTTAGCAGCTGGAACCTGATTTATAATAAAGATATCAAGGATGGTGAAATAAAGTTCTTTCATAATCAAAATCTTGAATATCAATTTTTTGGCAATAATAATATGATACTCAAAACCAAAACAGGTTTCCAGTTTAGTCTGATCAAAGATATTTACGCAAAAACCTCATTGCGTTATGACTATGAAACTGAACCTGCCACTGGCGCATCTAAAGACGACACTACTTTGGCCATTGGTATTGGCGCAAAGTTTTAGGGAAATCCCGAGCAGTCCCGAGGAAATACACCCACTAGAGAATGTGTTGCATGCAAAATTATCAACACTTAATACCTAAGGAGCATGGTGCCAGGTTTTCTGTATCCCCGCATACTCGGGGGGTGGTGTGGTGGGCATTTTGGGGACGGGCTCCACTTGATAACCAGAAAAGCCGGTGACTTATTGCGCCACCAACTTCTTATAGTGCATCCGCTGCGGCTGGTTGGCCTTATCACCTAAACGCCGTTTTCTATCCAGTTCGTACTCTTCAAAGTTGCCTTCAAAGAAATTCACCTGAGATTCGCCTTCAAAGGCGAGTATGTGGGTGGCGATACGATCGAGGAACCAGCGATCATGCGAAATAACCATAATGCAGCCGGGGAAATTGAGTAAGGCATCTTCCAGTGCACGCAGGGTTTCAACATCCAGGTCGTTGGTCGGCTCATCGAGTAGCAGTACATTACCACCGGATTTTAACAATTTGGCCAGATGTAGCCGGTTGCGTTCGCCACCGGACAGGTTTTTAACCGGCTTTTGCTGGTCACTGCCACGGAAATTAAAGCGTCCCGCATAGGCGCGCGAGGAAACCTTATAACGGCCGACCTCAATAAACTCACCGCCATCAGAAAGTTCTTCCCATACTGTTTTATCGCCATCCAGATCGGAACGGCTCTGGTCAACATAAGATAGTTGCACAGTGGAACCAATGGTGATGTCCCCGCTGTCAGGTTTTTCAGTGCCGGTAAGCATACGGAATAAAGTCGATTTACCCGCGCCGTTGCCGCCGATAATGCCGACAATTGCACCCGGTGGGATCTTAAAACTGAGGTTTTCAAACAGTAATTTGTCCTCAAAGCTTTTACTAAGATTGCTGACCTCAATAACTTTATCCCCAAGGCGTTCGCCGGGGGGTATATAGAGCTCACTGGTTTCGTTGCGTTCTTGAAATTCACGCGAGCTTAGCTCTTCAAATTGCTTCAGGCGGGCTTTTGACTTCGCACGCCGGCCTTTAGGATTACTACGAACCCAGTCTAGCTCTGCCTTGATAGCCCGTTGGCGGGATGCCTCTGAGCGTTTTTCCTGTGCCAGGCGTTCGTCTTTTTGTTCCAGCCAAGAAGAATAATTGCCTTTCCAGGGAATACCATGGCCACGGTCAAGTTCTAAAATCCACTCGGCGGCATTATCCAAGAAGTAGCGATCATGGGTAACTGCTACAACAGTGCCTTTAAAATCGACTAGAAAACGCTCTAGCCAAGCGACTGATTCTGCATCCAGGTGATTGGTTGGTTCATCCAGAAGCAACATATCCGGGTTACCCAGCAATAACTGACAAAGTGCAACCCGGCGTAGTTCACCACCGGAAAGGTTGGCTATTTTAGCATCCCAGGGCGGCAGGCGTAGGGCATCTGCGGCAACCTCAAGTATGCGCTCCAGCTCCCAGCCGTTACCGGCTTCAATTTGCTGCTGAACATCAGCTTGGTCAGCCAGTAGGTCCTCCATTTCCTGGTCGCTCATTGGCTCGGCAAATTTCTCGCTGATTTGATCAAATTTGACCAGCAAGTCGCGCATTTCCGCGACACCTTCTTCGACTTCTTCGCGCACAGTCAGTGCTTCATTCAACTGCGGTTCTTGAGGCAAATATCCAATCTTGATACCTGCTTGCGGGCGTGCCTCGCCTTCAAATTCTTGATCTTCTCCGGCCATAATGCGTAGCACCGTCGATTTGCCCGAGCCGTTGATACCCAATAAGCCAATCTTTGCGCCGGGGAAAAATGACAGCGAAATGTCTTTGATAATAGTTCGGCTCGGTGGCACTGTTTTGCTCACCCCGATCATGGTGTAAATATATTCAGCCATAGGTGTTTTCTTTTAGTTTAAGGAATAGCGGGTAATTATCGGTGATTAGCGCGACTTAGACCAGTTCAAAGCCGAATAAAAGTGCTAAAATCTCTTTTTTATATGGTTAATTACCACATTTTCACCACATTAATCAGGGATATCCAGCTTATGTTTGACCGTCAGTTAAAACTTGCCGATTATGACCCTCAGCTTGCCACAGCAATTGCAGAGGAAACCCAGCGTCAGGAAGACCATATTGAGCTGATTGCGTCTGAAAATTACGCCTCTCCCTGTGTAATGGAAGCCCAGGGCTCATCACTAACCAATAAGTATGCCGAAGGTTATCCGGGCAAGCGTTATTACGGTGGTTGTGAGTATGTTGATAAGGCCGAAGAACTGGCAATCAGTCGGCTGAAAAGCTTATTCGATGCAGATTATGTCAATGTCCAACCGCATTCGGGCTCACAGGCCAATGCCGCAGTTTATCTTGCATTATTACAACCCGGTGACAAAGTATTAGGTATGAGCCTGTCTGAAGGCGGGCATTTGACTCATGGTTCGCCGGTGAATTTTTCCGGCAAGCTTTTCGATGTAGCCCAGTATGGCGTCAATCATGACACCGGCCTAATTGACTATGATGAAATGCAACGGATGGCGCTGGTGCATCGCCCAAAAATGATTATTGGTGGTTTTTCCGCCTATTCCCGAGTGGTTGACTGGGCGCGTATGCGCGAAATTGCCGATGAAGTCGATGCATACCTGTTTGTTGATATGGCACATGTGGCCGGACTGGTCGCTGCGGAAATTTACCCTAATCCACTGCCATTTGCCGATGTAGTCACCTCAACCACGCATAAAACCCTACGCGGGCCGCGAGGCGGTATTATCCTCGCCCGCAAAAATGAAGCCTTGGCGAAAAAATTCAATTCGCTGGTATTCCCGGGCACTCAAGGCGGCCCACTGATGCATGTCATTGCCGCCAAGGCAGTAGCTTTCAAGGAAGCTGCTGAACCGGATTTTAAAGCCTACCAGCAACGGGTGGTCGATAACGCACGGGCATTAGCTGCAACTCTGGTTGATCGCGGTTATAAGGTGGTTTCAGGCGGCACCGATAACCACCTGGTACTGATCGACCTCACCGACAAAGACATCACCGGTAAAGATGCGGAAATCGCGCTGGGCGCGGTTAATATCACGGTAAATAAAAACACCGTACCGGGTGAGCAGCGTTCACCTTTCGTCACCTCAGGTCTGCGTGTTGGTACACCGGCTGTGACTACTCGGGGTTTTGACCAGAAAGATTGCCGCCAACTAGGTACTATGATGTGTGATCTTCTCGATAATTTAGGCGATGATGCAGTCGCTGCCCGGGTTTTAAAAGCGGCTGAAGTTTTATGTGCCCGTTACCCGGTGTATACCAACTAATATTATGTGGTGTCCCTACTGCCATCATACCGATACCCGGGTCATTGATTCACGGGTGACAGCCGATGGCATGCAAATTCGTCGCCGGCGTGAATGCAGCAAGTGCGAGTCGCGCTTCAACACCTTTGAAACGGTCGCACTAAAATTACCCAATGTGATCAAAGCCGATGGTAGTCGGGAAATCTTTAATGAAGAAAAACTGCGCATGGGTATGCTTCGGGCACTGGAAAAACGCCCGGTAGAAACCGATGCAGTAGAACGCGCCATCCGCCAGCTTTTTCAGGAAGTTCGGGCGGTTGATGCGCGTGAAATTCCCAGTAAACTGGTGGGTGAGTTGGTCATGCAGGCACTCAGCCAGCTCGATCAGGTTGCCTATGTACGCTTTGCCTCGGTGTATCGTCGTTTTGAAGATGTGCAGGCTTTCCGTGAAGAGATCGAGAAGCTGGAGCGCGAATTTCCCGGCAGTACCGACAAGCGCCAGCGTTCATTACTGAAAACCCCTGGAAAAACATGAATTTTACTGCCAGCGATCGTCAGTATATGACCACCGCGCTGGAGCTTGCCAGCCGTGGCGTGGCAAGTTGCATGCCCAATCCGCAGGTCGGCTGTGTGCTGGTTCGGGAGGATAAAATAGTCGGTCGTGGCTGGCATCAGCAAACCGGCGGGCCACATGCAGAAGTCTTTGCTCTAGAACAAGCTGGTGATCAAGCTCGGGGTGCCACAGCCTATGTAAGCCTAGAACCTTGCGCCCACCAAGGCCGAACGCCAGCCTGTAGCAAGGCACTGATTACGGCCGGTATAAAACGAGTGGTTGTGGCAATGGAAGACCCGTATTATGAGGTTTCTGGGCGTGGAATTAAACAATTAAAACAGGCCGGAATATCCGTAGAGTGTGGTTTGTTAGCGGCTGAGGCGGGTTGGCAAAATCGTGGTTTCATCCACCGTTGTCAACATCAGCGTCCCTGGGTACGGCTTAAAATGGCGGTTAGTTTGGATGCGCGAACGGCACTGAAAAATGGTCAGAGCCAATGGATAACCTCAGCGCCAGCGCGCGCCGATGTACAACAACTCCGGGCCAGAAGCGGGGCAATACTCACGGGTATTGGCACTGTATTGGCAGATAAGCCAAGAATGACTTTGCGTCTGCCCGACACAAACCGCCAACCATTGCGGATAATTCTCGATAGTCACTGGCAAACGCCAGCAGATGCCCCCATATTAACGGCACCCGGGATGGTAATGATCGCTGGTCTTGCGGGCACAGCCGCACCAGAAAAATTACAAGCGGCATGTGCAAAATATGGCCATGAGTGCCTAGGGTTAGCCCCAGCCAACAAGGGCCTAGACCTTATCCAATTACTGGACTTTCTGGCGGATCAGCAAATCAATGAAGTACAAATTGAAGCCGGCGCTGTGCTGGCAGGCAGTTTTATCAGTGCCGGACTGGTCGATGAGTTGGTGGTCTACCAGGCACCTAAGTTGATGGGCAATACTGCAAAAGCTATGTTGGTGCTGGAAGAATTAACCTCGATGGAGCAAGTTAACAATTGGCAATGGCAAGATGTTACTCAAATAGGTAACGACTTACGCCTGACATTGATACCAATAGCAACAAAGAACTGATTATGTTTACTGGAATTATTACTGCAATCGGGCAGATCGAAAGCCTTAAAAAAATCAATCCGCAAAGCGACGATCTCTGCCTGCGGGTGAAGATTGCAGCGGGTATCGACCTTACGGCTACCGCTATTGGCGACAGTATCGCTGTCAGCGGAGTATGCCTGACGGTTACGGCTATTGATGGGCAGGTTTTTCAGGCGGATGTTTCCAATGAAACCCTGAGATGCACCACCCTTGGAAGCAAGCGGGCTGGCGACTCGGTTAATCTGGAAGCCGCACTTAAAGCCGGTGACCCGCTTGGTGGCCATATGGTGTCAGGGCATGTTGATGGGCTTGCGGTATTGTTAGAAACAGATGCTGATGATAGCTCAACACGCATGCTGTTTTCACTGCCGACCGCGCTGGCAGCCTTGGTGGCCGCCAAAGGCTCGATCACCATCGACGGGGTTAGTTTGACGGTTAATTCGCTGGGTAATTTGGTGGTTGGCAACAGTGCTGAACAAAGCTTTTCAGTTAACCTCATACCACATACACTGGAACACACAACCCTGGGCGGATTACAGCCGGGGGATGCGCTGAATTTGGAAATTGATATGCTGGCCCGCTATATAGCCCGCCAGCTAGAATTACAACAAAGATAATAGGCCGAGTTTCGGTCACTACGAGTAAGTTTATTATGCAACTAAATACAATAGAAGAACTTATCGAAGATATTCGTCGCGGAAAAATGGTCATTTTAATGGATGATGAAGATCGCGAAAATGAAGGTGATCTAATTATGGCAGCCAGCATGGTTCGTCCTGAAGATATCAACTTTATGGCGCGTCACGGGCGTGGCCTCATCTGCATGCCGATGACCAAAGAGCGCTGTGAGCAGTTGAATATTCCGTTGATGTCGGCAACTACAGATGCGGCCTTTTCAACCAATTTTACCGTCACCATTGAGGCTGCAGAGGGTATAACCACCGGGATTTCAGCCTACGACAGGGCGCTGACAATCCGTACCGCAGTAAAACCGGATGCTGTACCGAAAGATTTAACCCAGCCCGGACATATTTTCCCGATTATGGCCAAGCCAGGTGGGGTGCTCTCGCGCGCCGGACATACCGAGGCAAGTGTCGATTTAGCCTTGCTTGCAGGCCTTGAGCCTGCCGCTGCTATCGTTGAAATACTCAATGAAGATGGCAGTATGGCGCGTCGGCCGGAGCTCGAAATAATCGCCCGTGAACATGACTTAAAGATTGGTACTATCGCTGATCTCATTCATTTTAGAATGAAGAACGGCTGCTGTGTAGAGCGCGTTAGTGAACAACAGGTGAGCACCGCCGAAGGCGAATTTCAGTTATTGACTTACCGCGATACTATCGAGCACAAGCTGCACATGGTAATGATGCAGGGCCAGCCACAGGCCGAGGATCCGTTTTTAGTGCGCGTGCATGTGCGCAACACCCTCAGTGATGTGCTGGGAGTACAACGCGATGATTTAGGCATGCCCTTGCGGCTGGCCTTAGCTGAAATCGCGGCCGCTGGCAGTGGTATGGTGCTGGTATTAGGCGGTGATGAAGACCCGGAATCTTTGCTTTATCGCTTGCAGGAATTACCTCCTCCGGCAATGGAGGCCAGTGGTGATAACCGCAGCTCCAGAGAATTACGAAATTACGGTATAGGTGCGCAAATCATCGCCGATGTAGGCGTGCATAAAATGCGTGTGCTGGGCGCTCCTATTCATCTCTCAGGATTATCCGGCTTTGATCTGGAAGTGGTTGAGTATGTAGATCCTGCAACACTTGCACCGAAAGGCAAAACACAGGAAGATGCAGCATGAGTGAAGTTGCGATTAATTCCATCGAAGGTGTAATTAGGCCACCAGAGGGCAAAGTTGCCATCATTGCCGCGCGTTTTAACGCCTTCGTTGTGGATCAAATGGTAGCCGGTGCCCAGCAGAATTTATTAGCCAATGGCATGGCCGCTGAGAATATTTTATTGGTCAAAGTTCCGGGGGCATTTGAACTACCGCTGGTATCGAAAACTCTGGCCGCTAGGGATGATATTGCGGCGGTTATTGCTTTGGGTTGTGTGATTCGCGGGGATACTGCACATTTCGATTTTGTCGCAGGCGAGGCCAGTGCTGGAATCAGTCGGGTATCTCTGGAAACCAATAAACCGGTAGCTTTCGGCGTGTTAACCACTGATACAGTAGAGCAAGCGCTTGCAAGGGCTTCCATGGATGCTGGTAACAAAGGTGCGGATGCTGCTATGGTAGCGCTGGAAATGTGTGATTTGTTACAACAACTTGA
>JAKITM010000008.1 GCA_021648045.1 Lysobacterales bacterium | reverse complement strand
TTTAATTATTACAGTGAAGCATTTCAGGGTGATGGCAATATAAGTTCAGTTATATCCGAACAGATTGTCCAGTCTACGGCGGCAGATGCTTCCATTGCAGTTTTACCTTTCGCGGATATGAGTTCGAAAAAAGATCAGGGTTTCATCGGCGATGGCATAGCTGAAGAGGTCTTAAATCTGTTGGCACAAATCAAAGGCCTGAAAGTTGCCGCGAGGACTTCTTCGTTTGCCTTTCGTAACGGGCAGCACAATATTCAGGAAATCGGGCGTTTATTAAATGTTAGTAAAGTGCTGGAAGGTAGTGTTCGTCGGGAAGGAGACCATATCCGCCTGACAGCGCAGCTGATTAATGTTGCCGATGGCTTTCATATCTGGTCGAAGACTTATGATAGAAAAATTACCGATATTTTTTCATTGCAGGATGAAATTGCCGAGTCGATAACCAATGAGCTTATAGCTTCAATTGATGCGGTAAACAAACCTCTGTTGCGGTTTGGCCGAACCGATTCACTGGAGGCCTGGGAGTCTTACCAGACCGGGCGTGCGCATTGGTGGAAGCGCGGCGCAGAAGATTTGCTTAAGGCTACCGAGCTGTTTGCTCAGGCGATTGAACAAGACCCGGGTTTTGCAGCGGCGTATGCAGGCTTGGCGGATTCCTGGCTGTTGCTGAACAGTTATGGCAACCTCTCGCTGGATGTGGCCTTGGAACGAGCAATAAGCCTGATAATAAAAGCAATTGAGCTTGATCCGCTGTCTGCTGAGGGTTTTGCTGCACTGGGGCTGGCGCGTTGGAAAGCGGGGGAGTCGGAGGCAGCTGAATCTTTTTTACGCCGGGCGATTAAACTTGATGGTAACTATATTCCAGCGCAGCTTTGGCTGGCAGGCCTAATGAACGAGCAACTTCGCCTGCAGGAAGTCTTATTGGTGCTGGAGCCGGCCATCAAGCTTGACCCTCTGAACGAATTGCTAGTAATTAATTATGTCAGCGCGATGGTAGAAACCGGTGATTTTGAAGGCGGGTTGAGTAAAGCAATGGAACTGTTGAAGGCCAAACCAGGGTCGATTACGCTACTGCGCACACTTTCCGGCTTGATGTATCAGCGCGGTCGCCTAGCGGATTCGTGGGGATATGCGCAACAGGCACTAGCATTATCGCCGGAAGACCCCATGGCATTGATCAGGGCAACTGAAATCAGCCTGTTAATCGGCAACTATGAACAAAGCCGTAGTTTGTTGAAAGTGTTAGCCCGGGTGGCACCGAATAATGAACAATACGACATGCTCTTCTTGTCGCAAATGGTGGTGGATAAGCAGTTTGAGGCATTGTCCCGGTACCTGGGCCCGGCGGCTGTAGACAGCACCGAGGAATTGCCCTTAGATGAATTAACAAAAACAATTTGGCGCGGGCGATTAGGCCTTTTCCAGAATGATAACCAATTGGCATTAACTAGTTTTTTGCGGATTGAGGAACGCATCGAAGAAATGAATAATGATGGTTTTCGTGCTGAGATTTTTTCACAGCGTGCGGTTGCCGAACAACGACTTGGTTTGCAAAATGAAATGAAACTGAGTCTTTCAAAGGCGCGGGCTGCTGTCAGGCGGATGCAGGCTATTGGGCTAAAGGGCAATCAGGTTCATTACCTGTCTAGCGCGATTGAATCACTCTCGGGTAATATCCAACAAGCGCTTGAACAATTTAAACAAGCCGTGGATGGGGGTTTCAGTGATGTATTGGGTGTTCAGCATGATGCCCGCATGGATGCTCTGCGTGAATTACCGGAGTTTGAAAACATAGTCCGGGGCATGCAACAACGCGTTGATGCAGCAAAAATTGAAATTAACGCTAGGCAGATAACTTCACTGTAGTTGGTGCTTTGTGAGGAGATTCTGGATTATGTTCGCAGCGACGAACTCTAGGGTTGAAATCTAGGATCAGGCCTCGGCATAGCGTTCGGCATTTCCCAACCAGCGGGCGATCAGGGCATCGGTTCGTTGCTGATCTTTAAGTAGAGACTCCGCCAGTTGTGGTACCTGCTGAATTAATGCGGCATCACGCGCAAGATCCGCCAGTCGAAACTGTAAAGCTCCGGTTTGACGGGTTCCTAATACTTCACCCGGTCCGCGCAGTTCGAGGTCTTTTTCAGCGATACGGAAACCATCATTAGTTGCACGCATAATGTCCAGGCGGGCTCTTGCGGTTTCCCCCAGCGGCGGTTTAAACAGTAATACACAGCTGGATTTTTCTGAACCTCTGCCGACACGGCCACGCAGTTGATGCAACTGGGAAAGTCCAAGTCGTTCAGCATTATCAATGACCATTAACGATGCATTGGGCACATCAACACCAACCTCGATGACAGTGGTGGCCACCAGGAGTTTGATTTCACCGCTGCGGAAGGCGGCCATAATGGTGCTTTTTTCTGCGGGTTTCATGCGTCCGTGCACCAAAGCAATATTGATATCGGGTAGTTCGGCAGACAATAGTTGGGCAGTGTCTTCGGCGGCTTGGGCCTCTAATAATTCAGATTCCTCAACCAGCGTGCATACCCAATAAGCTTGGCGACCCTCGCGGCAAGCGAGCGCAATTCTTTGGATTACTTGTTCGCGCCGTTGCTGGTCGATGGCGACAGTTGTAACCGCTGTGCGTCCAGGTGGCAATTCATCAATGACCGAAATTTGCAGGCCGGCATAGGCCGTCATGGCCAATGTGCGTGGTATTGGTGTGGCGGTCATAATCAGTTGGTGTGGCCAATGGTCAGCACTTTGGCCTTTTTCCCGTAGGGCTAAGCGCTGATGAACACCAAAACGATGTTGCTCATCAATAATAACCAGCCCGAGTTGTTTGAATACCACCGCTTTTTGCATCAGCGAATGAGTGCCGACAACCACAGCAGCACCGTTTGCAATGGCATGTAAGGCTTGTTCGCGCGCCTTACCGGTTACCCGTGAGGATAACCAAACAGTATCAATGCCCAGAGGTTGTAGGGTTTGGGCAAAATAATCTCGGTGTTGTTCGGCTAACAGTTCGGTAGGTGCGGTAATTGCAACCTGGTAACCAGCGGCAACTATTGGTAGCAAGCTGAGAGCTGCAACCACGGTTTTCCCACAACCTACATCACCTTGCAATAACCGCATCATGGGTTGTGGTCGATTCAGGTTCTGCTGAATTTCTGCGATTACCCGTTGCTGCGCAGGGGTTAACTTAAAAGGTAGCCGCTGTAAAAAGCGGTCTTCGAGAGTGGAGTCTAGTGGAAATGCCTGGGCCTGTCGGCGTTGTTGAAGTTGTTGGATTCTGCGCATGCTGAGGTGATGCGCCAGCAGTTCTTCGATTACCAGACGGTCGCGAGCCGGATGATGAAAGTTTTCATCTAGGCGGTTCATATTGGCCAACTCACTATCGATATCCGGGCGGTGTAGCATCAGCAAGGCGGTTTTTAGTTCAGGGAGTTGTTGTCGTTGTAGCAGCGCCGCCGGCAGCAATTCAGTCAGTGAGCTGGTATCTTCCCGGAGTATTTTCAGCGCTTGTTCGCTGAGATTTATCCAGCTGGCCTGACGAATCCCTTCAGTGGAAGGATAAATCGGGGTTAGCCTGGCATCCGCTTCATCATCCGCATCTTTGCTCTTCTGGTAACTGGGGTGGATCATTTCAATGCCCCTAGCACCGCCGCGAATTTCGCCGAAGGCCTGCAGCTTGACACCACGGGATAAACTGCGAATTTGGGCCGCATGGAAATTAAAAAATCTCAGGTTGAGTGTGCCGGTGTCATCGCTGAGCGTGACCACC
This sequence comes from Lysobacterales bacterium, assembly GCA_021648045.1. Classification (GTDB taxonomy): domain Bacteria; phylum Pseudomonadota; class Gammaproteobacteria; order Xanthomonadales; family SZUA-36; genus SZUA-51. The sequence continues at coordinate 39,692 of JAKITM010000008.1, read as the reverse complement.
AGCATGGCGCGTCGATGTCTAACAATACTACTGTGATCAATAAAACCTTCTACCAATACCCGGTCGCCAGGTCGGCAATCGCCAATTGATTTTGTCTGACTACGGTCTTCGTAACGCATGGGCAAATGAAATAGCAGGTCGGCAACAGACTCGATGCCGAGTTTCTTCAGGCCTTCCTGCATGCCCGGGCCAACCCCACGCAGTATACGCACAGAGTCACTGAGTCGGGATTGCTCGGTCACTTCTTAGGTGGGAGAACCATGATTGCGTCCATTTCTACATCTGTACCCTTAGGTAGCGCGGCTACTTGGACTGCAGCACGGGCAGGATAGGGTGGGTTAAAAACCTCGGCCATAATAGTATTTACAGTTTCAAACTCACCAAGATCAGTCAGGTAGACATTTAACTTGACGATATCATTAATATTACCACCGGCTGCGGTGCAGACCGCCGAGAGATTTTTTAGTACCTGCTGTACTCGGGCTGTAAAATCGCCATCAATTAACTTACCGCTGCTGGCATCTAGCGGGATCTGTCCGGAGAGATAAATTGTGCCGCCGACGTTTACAGCTTGAGAATAGGGGCCAATGGTTGCCGGGGCTTGCTTGGTGTGGATAACATCTTTCACGTTATATCTCCTGCAAGTATTATTAGCTTTGACTTAAAAGTATGGCTTAAATTTTTCGGGTTACCCGCAACACATTGGCATTACGCCGCAGGCGGCGGATAACTTTTGCCATGTGATTGCGGTCTTGGACCAAAACATGGAATAGTAAGGTTGCTGTATCCGGGTTGGTTTCCGACTGCTGGACTTTTTCGATATTGGCGCCAGCATCGCCGATGCTCGCGGAAATAGAGGCAAGTACCCCGGAAATATTCCGTGCCAGAATCGTCAGTGCAACCTCAAAAGTTCCAGTAGTAATCCCCGCCCACTGTACATCTAAACACCGATCGGGGTGTTTGCGGTACGCGCCTACATTGTTGCATTCCAGGCGATGTACAACCACGCCTTTGCCAGCAGACAGATAAGCCATTACTTCATCACCCGGAATGGGATAGCAACAATTGCCAAAATTTAAAGCGCTGCCTTCAGATCCGACAACGGTGAGCGCTTCTGCTATAACTTCTTTCGAGCTCAGTCGCCGTAGCTTGTCCGGCGCTAATACTGCGGCGGTCAGATTGGCCAGTTGTTGCCCTAAGGCTAGGTCGGTAAATAGCTCTTCGATATTTTGGTAGCGGTTTTTCTTCAGGTATTTACGCAGTCTGCGTGAAGAGATCGCTTCAAGCGAGCTGTTACGCGCCAACAGTGCTTTTTCCAGCAGCTGGTTGCCAAGGCTGACGGTATCTTCGGCACCCAGGTTCTTGAGGTGGTGGCGGATGGCAGCGCGGGCTTTAGCGGTAGCAACAATTTGCAGCCATTCGGTAACCGGCTGAACATTTTCATCTGTTTCGATGTTAATGGTTTGGCCGTTATCTAACGGTGTGCCAAGGGGTACAACATGTTTGTCAACGATGGCAGTTTTTGCCTGATCGCCGACTTGAGTATGAATCGCATAGGCAAAATCCAACGCGCTGGCACCTTTCCGCAGGCTAATGATTTTACCTTTGGGAGTGAACACAAAAATTTCATCCGGGAAAAGATCAGATTTTGCATCTTCAAGAAATTCCAGAGAATCGCCTGTGTGTTTTTGAATATCCACCAAGCGCATCAGCCATTGGCGTGCGCGTACGGCGGTAGAAACACTTTTGCTGTCGCTGCTTTTATATAACCAGTGAGCGGCAGCACCCTGTTCTGCAACTAAATCCATTTCCTCGGTGCGAATTTGAATTTCAACCGGGACATTGTATGGACTGTGAAGCACGGTATGCAGTGACTGATAACCATTGGCTTTAGGCAGGGCGATGTAATCTTTGAAGGCACCTTGTTTGGGCGGATAAAGGTTATGCGCTACCCCAAGCGCTTGGTAACAATGAGGCACTGATTGAGCAATGATACGGAAGGCGTAAACATCGGTAACATCAGAAAAGGACAAGTTCTGATTTTGCATCTTCATGTAGATGCTGTAGGGGGTTTTTTCCCGGCCGATGATGCGTTGTGGCAGACCGGCTTCATCCAGGCGTTTTTTGATGTCTTGGGTGATGGAGTCAACGATGACTTGGCGTTCGCCGGCGATGGCTTCAACCTGTTCAATCAGCACTTTATAACGCCAGGGGTAAAGGTTCTTGAAGCCCAGTTCTTCGAGCTCAGACTTAACGCTATTCATGCCCAGTCGGTCGGCAATCGGGGCATAAATGCTGAGTGTTTCGCGAGCAATCCGCCGGCGGGAGTCCGGTTGCATTGCACCCAAAGTGCGCATATTATGCATGCGGTCGGCAAGCTTGATGAAGATTACCCGCAGGTCTTCTGACATCGCCAATAATAATTTACGGAAGCTCTCCGCATCGGCTTCTTGGCGGGTGCGGAATTTTATTTTGTCGAGTTTGGTGACACCGTCGACTAGCTCTGCAATTTCATCGCCAAATTGCTGGCTGAGTTGGTGTTTATCTAGATAAGTGTCTTCAAGGGTGTCGTGCAGGATGGCGGCGGCGACACTGGCGTAATCCATGCGCATTCTGGCAAGGATTCCGGCAACCTCTACCGGATGGAGAATATAGGCTTCTCCGCTCTTGCGGGTCTGCCCTGCATGCGCATCAGCACCTACTTTGTAGGCATTAAGAATAATGGCAACCTTGTCCGGATCCAGATAAGTGTTAAGCAAATCCCTGAGATCAAGAACCGCTTGCGGAAAGGTTGCCGCTAATGACATTTACGCTATTAGCCGGCTTCGGCTTTAATCCGCGCTTCTATCGCAGCTTCAGCTTCAGCAGCTTGTGCAAACTCTGCCGCAGTGTCGAGCTCCGCTTGCAAGATGTCAACATTGCTTTCATTGATAAGACCTTCGGCAATTTCGCGCAGGGCAATAACAGTGGCTTTATCATTTTCAACAGCTAACAAGGGTTCTGCGCCATGTGAAATTTGACGCGCTCGTTTAGTGGCTGTCAAAACCAGGTCAAAGCGGTTATCGATGTGCTCAAGGCAATCTTCTACAGTAATTCGTGCCATTTTTCTATTCCAAAATAAGTCATTAAAAGTCGAACCGCGTATTTTAGTCGGTTTTTAGTAAATCTTCCAACAATTTCTGCTGTTGCAGGCGCTGATAGTTTGATGATAGCCGCGCGGCGCTGAAAATAGTAGCCATATCTTGCAGGGCGATAGCAAAATCATCGTTGATAATAAGATAGTCGAACTCTACCCAATGGGAGATTTCCAGTTGTGCATCAGCCATTCGCCGGTCGATGGTGGCCTCGCTATCCTGTCCGCGTTTACCCAGCCGCTGGCGCAGGCTCTGCAGTGATGGCGGCAGGATGAATATGCCAATAGCGGAGGGAAACTTAGCCTTTACTTGGCGTGCGCCCTGCCAGTCGATTTCAAGAATTATATCCTGGCCCTGCTCAAGTGTGCTGGTTATCACTTTGCTGCTGGTGGCGTACCAATTATCAAAGACCTTTGCGTATTCTAGAAATTCCCCAGCCTTACGGCTGGCCTCGAAGCTATCCTCGCTGACAAAGTGGTAATGCTCGGCTTCAATTTCGCCAGGCCTTGGCGGGCGAGTGGTGGTCGATATAGACAGGGCAACTTGTTTATCGTTTGCGAGCAAGGCATTTACTAGGCTGGATTTTCCAGCGCCGGAGGGTGCAGCAATAATATATAGGTTGCCGCAGCAGCCAGTGTTCCCGCTGTTGCTATTCGACATTCTGAATTTGCTCCCGCATCTGCTCGATAAGAACTTTTAATTCAACCGAGGCCTTGGAAGTTTTTTCATCAACAGACTTGGAACCCAAAGTGTTGGATTCACGGTTGAATTCCTGCATCAGGAAATCCAGCCGTCTGCCAACAGCCTCGTCCCGCTGCAGAATATGCCGGGCTTCGCTAATATGTGCGCCGAGTCGGTCGAGCTCTTCATCCACATCCATTTTCTGTGCCAGAATCGCAATTTCCTGTTCGAGTCGGCCGGGGTCAAGGCTTTGTTGAGCAAATGCGGTGACTTTTTCGGTCAGTCGTTGACGCAGCTTCTCGCGAATTTCCGGCAGCCAGCCACTAACATTGTGTACCCAAGTATCAATGCCGTCTAGGCGCTCGGTAATCATCTGTTCAATTTTTTCGCCCTCACGCTGGCGCGCAGCCACTAGCTCTACCAGTGCCTCATCCAGCATTTCCAGTGCGGCGGTATAAATTGGCTGCATATCGCCGGTTTCTTCAAGCAATAAGTCCGGCCAACGCATCAGTGCAAGCAGACTGGGGTCTTGTTGTTGACCGCTTAACTTTTCCAGCTGTTCGTGTATATCAAGTAAGGCTGTGGCAAGTTCCTGATTTAACTTTAAACCACCGGTAACAGTTGTTCCTTGGGGGTGGAAACGCAGATTAATATCAATTTTTCCGCGCTGAAGTGTATCCGCAAGGCGCTCACGAATGGCCGGTTCAAGGGCACGAAAATCTTCCGGCAGATGCGGATGAATATCTAGGTAGCGATGGTTTACACTGCGGATTTCCAACGCCAACCGGCCAAAAGGAAATTGTTTTTCTGTGCCTGCATAGGCAGTCATGCTTTTAATCATTGTGAGCCCGATAGATATATAATGGGTGATTATCTCATGAATCAAGCTGAGAATCCCCGCCAAACAACAGGAATTATAATGACAAACGAACAACAAAACTTTCGCCCCAGCGGTAGAAGCCCGGAGCAATTACGCAAAATAGACATTCAGCGCCACTTTACATGCCACGCCGAGGGTTCGGTGTTGATCAGTTGTGGCCAAACCCGAGTGCTCTGTACAGCCAGTGTTGAAGAGCGCGTTCCGCACTTTTTGCGCGGTAAAGGTCGCGGCTGGGTAACTGCCGAATACGGCATGTTGCCCCGTTCAACCGGCAGTCGCATGGGTCGGGAAGCGGCCCGCGGTAAACAAAGTGGTCGTACCCAGGAAATTCAACGCCTAATCGGTCGCAGTTTGCGCGCGGTAGTTGATCTTGAGGCTTTGGGTGAAAGAACCATTACCCTCGATTGTGATGTCCTACAAGCCGATGGCGGCACCCGGACCGCAGCAATTACCGGTGCTTATGTGGCGTTGGTAGATGCCTGTAATGGTCTGCTGAACCGCAAACGCCTAAAAAAAGACCCGATTCACGGTCAGGTGGCGGCGGTTTCAGTTGGTATGTATGAGGGCAAAGCAGTGCTAGACCTGGATTACCCAGAAGACTCTGAGGCCGGTACTGATATGAATGTAGTTATGAATGACGGCGGTGGTTATATAGAAATTCAGGGCACAGCCGAGGGTCATGCATTCCGGCCGCAGGAATTGACCGATATGTTGGCTTTGGCCTGGAGTGGTATTCAGCAATTACAATCTGCCCAATTAGAAGCTCTGAGTCAGGACTAATGCAACAACTGGTGCTGGCAACGGGGAATCCCGGTAAGTTAGTTGAAATGCGGGAGTTACTCGCACCGCTGGGGTTCGAAGTGTTGGCGCAGTCGGAACTCGGGGTAACAGAAGTTGACGAACCGGGCCCTGGATTTATCGAAAATGCATTAATTAAAGCACGGCATGCCGCGCGCATAACCGGTCTGCCAGCCATTGCCGATGACTCCGGCCTAGTTGTTCCAGCACTAGCGGGTGCGCCCGGGGTGTATTCCGCCCGTTATGCGGGTGAAGATGCCAATGCAGAAAAAAACAACCAAAAATTGCTTCAAGCAATGAGCGATTTACACGGCGACCAGCGCCAAGCTTATTTTATCTGCCAGATAGCTGCAGTTTCTGCAGCGGCAGATCCATTGCCGCTACTGGCATTGGGCCGCTGGCAGGGGCTTATTCTCAATGAGCTGCAAGGTAGGCAAGGCTTTGGTTATGACCCTCTGTTTGCGCCCGAAGGCATGGACTGTAGTGCGGCGGAGCTTGCGTTTGCCGAGAAAAACCAATTCAGTCATCGTGGTTTGGCGATGGTTCAGTTGATTAAGCAAATCCGTAATTTCTGGTCATTCAATGAGCAATGAAATCCAGCTAAGCAACCCGCCGCTAAGCTTGTACATCCATATCCCTTGGTGTGTGCGTAAATGCCCGTATTGCGATTTTAATTCGCATGCAATTAAAGGTGAACTACCTGTTTCGCAGTATATTGCTGCATTGCTACATGACCTTGAGGCTGATCTACCAATGGTCTGGGGTCGACCCGTACATTCAATTTTTATTGGTGGTGGCACTCCCAGTCTTTTTCCTGCCAATGCTATCGCTGAGATTATCAGTGGCGTGCGCGCGCGCATTACCATTTCACCGGCAGCAGAAATCACCATGGAGGCTAACCCCGGCACGCTGGAACATGACAGTTTCGCGGCCTATATTGAGGCTGGTATTACGCGTTTTTCACTCGGTGCGCAAAGTTTTTCCGATCAGCAACTTAAAACCCTGGGTAGAATTCATGCCAGTGATGAAATTCGGCAAGCGGTATCTGGTTTGCAGGCGGCCGGCGCGGATAATTTTAATCTGGATTTGATGTTTGGCCTGCCTGGGCAGACGCAGGAACAGGCACTGGCGGATTTGCAGGCAGCGATAAATTGCGCGCCTCAGCATATCTCGCATTATCAGTTGACCATGGAACCCAATACCCTGTTTGCGCATAAGCCACCCGCCGGCTTGCCCGATAATGACAAGCTGGCGGATATTGAGGACAGTTGCGCCGAGTTGTTGCAGGCCGCAGGTTTTGTGCAGTATGAAGTATCAGCTTGGGCAAAAACCTCAAAAAATATCGATTATCGCAGCCAGCATAATCTTAACTACTGGCGCTTTGGTGACTACCTTGGGATTGGCGCCGGTGCGCATGGCAAGCTTACTTTGGCAGCGCAGAACAGAGTTATACGCACTGCCAAACACCGCCACCCCGATACCTATTTGGAACAAAGGGACGCTACTTTTATCAGCAAGAAATGGCAATTGGAAAGTAAGGATTTAATATTTGAATTTTTTCTGAACCAGCTACGACTGAAAGAAGGTGTGCGCAAGACAGATTTTTCAGTGCGTACCGGGCTTTCTTGGGAGCGGGTTGAGGAGCTGGTCAAGAAAATGGTTGCTAGTGGTTTGTTGCTTGATCACAAGCAGCTATTGGTTAGCAGTGCATTGGGTTGGCGGCACTTGAATGTCTTGCAGGAACAGTTTCTTTAGTCGTCACTTTAGGTCTGAATGTTTTCTAAGGGAGGGTGCAAAAAAGGGGTAACCAATAGGATACCCCCACAACCATGCGATTAACTTAACGGTCACCACAACGCGCTAATTTGCGACACCTCGGCCATAAGCGGTGTTAAGGCAATACCTTGTGTTAAGGCGCTATACATGCAACGTCTGGGGGTAGTGAATAGCTAGAAGTAATATACCAGTCGTTGCGGCCGGTCGCTGGATTTGACTGACAGGTATATGTATTTGAAATAGTTCCAAACATACAACTGCTAGTAGTGACGGTTAAAGTCGTCCCAACGGAGTAGCCACCGCAGTTTGATGAATTTTCAAGGCCTCCTCCTTGTGTAAAAGACCCTGAATCTTTGCTTTTGCTCTGCATTGGAGACGGTATCGTTAAGCGCTCCAAGGAGCTTGACAGGTGATCAAGAAAGGCTAGAGAATCAAGTTCACCCCCAGTTTTAAAATCATCTACAGCAAAAGGGATTTCAATGGCTGCATTTGTTATGGCTTCTTCATCTGCTGATTTATTAACTGGAAGGCCAGGAAGGCCAGAAAGATCATTTACCAGGACTTGGTTGTTTTTTATTATGGGTATGGAGACAATGATGTTGATTTTTGCATCAGGGTCTACTGCAAAAGTTTTCGCAATATGGTCATCCACAATATCAGCAATAGTGTAACTGCCTGGATAGCCGACTCCGCCTGCCTCAACAGCCGTTGTAATTTGTGCGTTTACCGGCGCAACAAGCAAGGAAAAAAGTATTGTGGCGGTTAGTCTAGTTATTAATGACTTCATATTTAATAGTCCTTATTAAATTATGGGTGCTTTTAGTAGTCTTTGGTTCGATGTGTTTTTTGTGTTTTTTTTTTGAATTTATATTCTCTAAAATTTATATCTTCTCACCGAGACCGTATCCGAGTATAACAAGGGGGGGGATAAAGGTAAAGCCTTAGCCTTGTCCAATATGAAATGAGCCAGGGCGGCGCCTAAAAATGCTGCTGAGTAAGACGGGTGCTCACATTAAACTGGTGGTAGTAGATTAAATTATTGGAATATCAGTTTATCCAAACAAAAATAGAAGCTGTAAAAGGCTCTGGGTTCTCGGGAAGTTCTGAAAATATTTGAGCAGTCCTTGCAAATAGGCTTGTTATAAAGTCTCAAAACCAATATAATTACCGGCTCTTTTAAAGATTTTGGCAGTATAGATAATGAAATCCGGTATACACCCAGACACAAAGCCCGTCGTTTTTCAGGATGTTTCTTCTGATTTCGCGTTTTTGACGCGTTCGACTATTAAAACCAAAGAAACCATCAAGTGGGAAGACGGCAACGAATACCCGCTGGTAAAGATTGAGATTTCGAGCAAATCACATCCTTTTTACACCGGTAAGCACCGTGTTGCTGAGTCTGGTGGTCGGGTTGATAAGTTCAAACAGCGTTACGGTAAATAATGTCCGTAAGCGTTTTATAGTTCAGTACAATCAGAACCCGCTCCCTATCTATTCAGGAGCGGGTTTTTTTGAATAACTTTCATTTAAGTTTGATGTATATCAGTTCAAGATTAATTAACAGCGATATACTAAACTCAGGCTAGCATGTTGGCAGAACACCCTTAGGAGATCACAGTGTCAGAAAATAAAGTAACACTAAATGACCAGACGACTGGAAAAAGCATTGAATTACCGGTTCTCAAAGGCAGCCAAGGTGACCCGACACTTGATATAAAAAACCTACATAAAGAAACCGGCTATTTCACCTACGATCCAGGTTTTGCCCAGACAGCGGCTTGTTCCAGTGCCATTACCTTTATTGACGGTAACAAAGGTGTTCTCCAATATCGCGGTTACCCGATTGAGCAGTTGGCTGAAAACAGCAACTTCCTCGAAGTCGCATACCTGTTACTGAATGGGAATCTACCAAATACCAGTGAAATGGCAGATTTTGATCATGACATCACCTATCACAGCATGGTGCATGAAAAGCTGAATAATTTTATGAGCGGTTTCCATTACGATGCTCACCCGATGGCAATGATGTCTGGGGCTGTTGGTTCTCTGGCGGCTTTCTATCACGACCGCCTGGATCCGGAAGATCCTAACCAGCGGGAACTGGCAGCTAAACGCATGATTGCCAAAATGCCGACAATCGCGGCCATTTGCTATCGTCACCACCGGGGTTTGCCGAACGCTTATCCCAAAAATAATCTTGGGTTTACCGAGCGCTTCCTCGATACTATGTTTTCTGTTCCAGCAGAACCGTATGAGGTCAACCCGGTTGCTGCTAAAGCGCTGGATCTGCTATTTATCCTGCATGCCGACCATGAGCAAAACGCCAGCACTTCTACCGTACGCCTGGTGGGTAGCACTGGGGCTAATCCTTATGCCTGTATTGCTGCAGGTATTGCGGCTCTTTGGGGCCCAGCACACGGTGGCGCAAATGAATCAGTGCTGAAGATGCTCGATGAAATTGGTAGTGTTGATAATATTCCTAAATATATAGCCAAAGCGAAAGACCGCAACGATCCGTTTCGCCTGATGGGTTTTGGTCACCGGGTGTATAAAAACTTTGATCCGCGTGCCTCCATTATTCGCAAGGCCTGCCATGATGTTCTGAATGAATTAAACATAACTGACCCACAGCTGGATCTGGCCATGGAGTTGGAAGAAATTGCTCTCAGGGATGAGTTCTTTGTAGAGCGTAAGTTGTACCCGAATGTGGATTTCTATTCCGGTATTATCTATAAAGCATTGGGAATACCGGTGAGTATGTTTACGGTTATGTTCGCTATTGCTAGAACTGTAGGCTGGGCAGCCCAGTGGCTGGAAATGCGTGAAGATCCGGGTAAAATCGGTCGTCCACGCCAGATTTATACCGGCGAAACCACTCGTGATTATTTGAAAATGGATCAGCGTTAAGGGTAAGTTGCCTTAGAAATGCCTTAGAAATGCCTTAGAAATACATTAGAAAATAGTAAAAAACCATTAGAAAACCACAAAGGCTGCGATAGAATTCGCAGCCTTTTTTTTACCTCAAAAAACCTCGAAGTCATCTTCCTCAGTCGTATCGATATTTTCAGAATCGGTCTCATCGGAGGCTTCATTGTCGGGGAGATTATCGAACTCAAAATATTCATCGATAATGTCTTTGCCCGTGCGCTTGCTGGCAAGGCCGGTTTCTTTATCAATCTTTATTTTCACCAGACCATCAGCCATTTGCGGGTAATTATCCTGGCTGTCAATCAGGGCTGTTTTCATGAAGTCATTCCAGATCGGCAAAGCGGCTTGACCACCGGTTTCACGCCCCCCAAGCTTGCCGCTATCATCAAACCCCACCCACACGGTGGTGACAATGTCGCTGTTATAGCCGGAAAACCAGGCATCCCGTTGGTCATTGGTCGTACCCGTTTTTCCCGAGAGGTCGTTGCGCTTGAGCTCCAACGCTTTGCGTCCTGTACCAAAGCGGATAACATCCCGCATAAGCGACCTCATTTGCCAGGCATTGCTGGCTGGAATAATCTGCGGAGCCAATATTTCCCGGCCAATCCTGATGTTTTCGGTGGTCCTAGCAGACACTGTGCTGACCGCTTCATCATTAATGCTGCTTATTTCAAGCGGTTTGAACTCGGTTACAGTGGCTTCCTCCGGTGAAGCTTCCGAGGTTTGTTCATCGCTAATACAGTCCGGGCAAACTCTGGTGTGTTCGGGGCTATAGACGACCTGCCCGCTGGCGTTTTCAATTCTATCCACGAAGCGCACATCTACCAGATAGCCGCCGTTGGCAAAAACAGCGTAGCCACGGGCGATACTTAACGGTGTCAATGAGCCTGAACCAAGCGCCATGGACAGATCCTGAGGTAGTTTGTTTTTGTCAATCCCGAAACGGGCGATGTAGTTGCGCGCATTGCCAATCCCGATTTCCCGTAATAGACGAATGGAAACCAGGTTGCGAGAATGAATCATGGCTTCTCTTAAGCGGGTTGGCCCAAAGAATTTTTCGCTATAGTTTTGTGGCTTCCAGGTTTTCTCCAGTAAAGGGTCATTAAACACTACTGGTGCATCATTGATTAAAGTGGCTGGGGTAATGCCAGCGCTTAGGGCGGCGGAATAAACAAAAGGCTTAAAGCCGGAACCGGGTTGCCGCAGGCTTTGAGTTACCCGGTTAAAGTGGCTGCGTTGGAAGTCATACCCACCCACAAGCGCCAGTATGTCACCGTTTAGCGGGTTTAAAGAGACCAAGGCACCCTCGACTGCAGGGAGTTGCGCTAAGCGCCACTGCGGCCCGGCTCCGAGTGTATCCGTCTGCACTGGTGACTCACTAGATTCAAGTCCTTCATTTTCTTCATTTAGTTCGGGGGTCTCTGATGCTTCAGTTATTTCAGCTACCCGACTGATGCGGATAACATCACCGGGCTGGAGAACATCACCGACTTGCTTAGGCCGGGCTTCACGGCGGTCATGGTCAATATAGGCTCGTGCCCAGCTAACCGAATTGATATCGAGACCGATGGTTTGACCGTCCGCAAGATAAACCAGCGCCAGATCGTCACTGATTTCGGTTACCAAAGCAGGGATTAAGCCGGCAATTTCTTGATAGTTTTGTAAAATTTCACGCCATTGCTCAGGACCATCGTTAGCTGCCAGGTCGATGCTGGCCTCTGCGCCCCGATAACCGTGCCGACGGTCGTAGTTATCAAGTCCGGTTTTAATGGCAAGATTAGCGGCTAGCTGCAACTTGCTGTTTACGGTCATATGCAGGCTGTAGCCTCCAGTATAGGCGCTTTTACCGAGTTTTTGGATAGCTTCGCTGCGCGCCATTTCTGCTAGGTAAGGGGCCCGTAATTCTACGCTGGGGCCGTGATAGCTGGCCCGATCTTTCTCGTTTTTGGCCTGTTGGTATTCAGCCTCGCTGAGGTAGTCGAGTTGATGCATGCGCGATAATACATAGTTTCTTCGGATCAGTGCTCTTTCAGGTCCGCTAATTGGATTGATGCGCGAGGGGGCTTTTGGGAGGGCGGCTAACATTGCGGCCTGGGCTACACTGAGCTCATGCAGGGTCTTACCATAATAAACTTCAGCAGCAGCACCGACACCATAAGCACGGTGGCCAAGGAAGATTTTATTTAAATAAAGCGTAAGAATTTCTTCCTTAGTAAAGGCATTTTCAATTTTGATGGCTAAAAATATTTCCCGAATTTTACGCAGATAAGTTTTTTCAGAACTCAAATAGAAATTTCTAGCTAGCTGCTGGGTGATGGTGCTGCCACCCTGGGTTTTTTCTCCCGTTCGAATTAATTGAAACGCTGCTCGAGTTAATCCCTGGTAATCAATCCCGGGATGTACAAAAAAGCGAGCATCCTCTCCGGCAATGAATGCATTGATCAGCTTTTTCGGTAATTCTTCATATTTAACCGGAATTCGCCGGCGTTCACCAAAAATTCCCATTAATTTGTTATCGGCGCTGTAAACGCGCAGTGGAACCTCAAGGCGAATGTCCTTAAGGCCAGTAATATCAGGCAGATTGGGCACAATGATCGCCCACAAAATAGCCAAAGCAATGCCGCCAAGCAAGGCCATTATCAGGCTGAAACGGATAAACCAACGGAAAAATATCTTCACAAGTATCAAAATTAGTGTATTTTATGTGCAGTGTACCGGATAAAACGCTGAGTTATCCAATCGGATGGTGTTATTAAAGTGTCAATCGGTCCAGCAAGCACACCAAGGTTTAGCGGGTTTTGTATATAACGCTTGTCTGCTGGGAAGATATGCTACAGGAAGTGGCGGGGTGAAGTAGACACATGGAAGCTGGTCTTATAGTTAATTACGCACCCGAGGTGCGTGCTTACAAACCTGCCTCTATGTGTTAATTTGCACTCAATTGTTCGTTTGCTATTGTGGAATTGTCAAAATTTGTTGATAATTGGTTTATAAAGTGTCGGTAAGCTATTGGCATATGGGAAAAGATTAGATAATAATCCCGGGGGTAAGTTGAGTATTTTTAATAAAAAAACACCTCCAACCATAGGGTTGGACATCAGTTCTACAGCAGTTAAGCTGATCCTTCTGTCGCGTTCAGAAAGTGGCATCAAGGTGGAGAACTTCGCCATCGAGCCGCTGCCTGTAGGCGCGGTGAAGGACAAAGTTGTTGTAGATCCCGAAGCGGTTAGTACGGCTATTGAGCGCGCAGTGCGCAGGTCAGGCGCTAAGACCAAGTACTGTGCGATTGCAGTTTCCGGCTCTTCAGTAATGACTAAAACCATCAGCCTGCCATCGGATTTGACAGATGTAGAGCTGGAAAGCCAAATCGAAATAGAGGCTGACCAATATATCCCTTATGCCCTAGATGAAGTCAGGCGTGATTTCGAAGTGCTTGGGCCATCTAGGCGCAGCGCTGACCTGGTGGATGTTCTTCTGGCAGCCTGTAAAACGGAAACCGTGGACATGTTGACAGCAGCGGTTGAAGATAGCGGCTTAAAAGTCCGGGTTATTGATGTCGAAGCCTATGCCATCGCCAATGCTTTTGAGTTGATCCGACATCAGGATGGTATTTCCACAGATAAAACTATAGCGGTGGTTGAGATTGGAGCCCAGCAAATGGGTTTCATTGTTTTACAGGGCGACCGGGTGACCTATAGCCGGGAACATGCATTCGGCGCTAATCAATTACTTGAAGATATTTCTAGGCGTTATGAACTGAGTCCAGAAGAAGCGCTGGTCATGCTGCGTGGAGATGATCGGCCGGATGACTTCCAGCAAATGGTCATCGAGCCATTTCAGCACGCTGTGGTGCAACAAATTGGCCGGGCCTTACAGTTTTACTCTTCTTCTAACGATTTCAAAACGGTTGAGACTCTATTCCTAGCGGCTGGCGGAGCACAGATCATTGGCCTCGAACAGGTGATTAGTGATGAGCTCGGGATCGACACAAAAATTGCGGATCCGGTTCGTGGTTTGGCGCTGGCAAATAATGTTGCCGCAAATAGCCTACGCGCAAGCGCCCCCTCAATGATGGCTGCTTGCGGTTTGGCAATGAGGGGTTTTGACTAATGGCTAAAATTAACCTTTTACCCTGGCGGGATGAACAGCGTAAGGAACGTCAACGTGAGTTCTTTTTACTATTAATATTTTCAGCAGTTGCAGCTATCGGGCTGGTTTTTGTTGTGTTGACTTATTTAGGCGGCACCTTAAGTGTACAAAATGATCGAAATGCATACTTACAAGCACAAATCAAAGACATGGATAAGCAGATAGAGGAAATTGCGGAGCTAGAAAAAACCCGTGAAGCGCTATTTGCACGCAAACAGGTGATCGAAGATCTACAGAGTAAGCGTTCGTTGACAGTACAACTGCTTAATGAACTGGTCACTACTACACCTGTAGGGGTAACAGTCACCAATTTACGCCAACTGGGTCTTGAAGTTACTATTTCCGGTACTGCTCAATCTAACGCTAGGGTGTCAGAATTCCTGACTCAGCTTGGGGGTTCACAGTTACTGGTGGATCCGGAGTTGGCTATTATTGAAGCTAACGAGAAGCGTGCGCAGGCTGTTGAGCCTTACGATTTTCGAATTAGGGTTCGCTTAAAACTGGCTTCAGAGAGCGGCAGCGAAGGTTTTGATGAGGAGCAATCAGATGCTGAATGATATTAGAGACCTTGATTTCGAAGATGTCGGCAGTGCACCTCTACCCGCGCGGGCATTTCTAATTATCCTGCTTGCCGTGGTTATCGTTGTGGCTGGTTATTTTTTGTTAATTAAGGATAAACAAGAGGAGATTCGCCGCGTACAGGGGGCAGAATTAACGCTCCGTCAGCAATTCGAATTCAAACAACAAAAAGCAGCGAATTTGGAATCTTATCGCAAACAGTTGGCCGATATGGAAGAAATGCTGGAAGTTATGGTTCGGCGTCTACCGGGTAAAACCGAGATGGACAAGCTTTTGGTAGATGTATCGCAAACGGCGCTGGGTGTTGGCATTAAAAATGATTTATTCCGTCCAGGTGCAGAAATCATTCATGATTTTTACGCGGAGAAACCGATAACCATTAGAATGCGTGGCAGTTTCCACCAGTTTGGTGATTTTGTTGGCAGTGTAGCTTCCTTGCCCCGAGTAGTAATTTTAACCATGAATGATATAGCTATGAAAAAGGCCAAGGGTGACAATCCCGATGAGTTGGTGCTTGAAGGAACCGTTAAGACCTATCGCTATGTGGATGAGGATGAATCGGCAGAAATTGCTGCTGCCAAGACTCAAGGGGGTGGCTCGTGATAAGATTCATGCCCGGTAAGAGCCGCATTATATTTAGCTTGTTGTTGCTGGTGGGTCTACAAGCCTGTACAGGTAACATGGACGAAGTCAAACGCTATGTGAGCGAAATTAAGCAGCGACCTGCAAGCCCAGTTGAACCGATTCCACCAATTGCTACCTATGTTCCCGTTAACTATCTCGGTGAAGGAGCGCGTAACCCGTTTTCTGAGGTCATCATGGCGAAGGCTGAAGTTGTAACTGGTCCTAGAGGCACTAGTGGGCCGCAGCCTGACCTTGAGCGTCCGCGAGAATTTTTAGAGCAGTTTTCACTGGATACTTTAAAAATGGTGGGGACCTTTTCCAAAGGTAATGACCAATGGGTTCTGATTAAGGATCCGGATCTCGTCATTCACAGGGTGTCGGTAGGTGAATTTTTGGGACAGAACCGCGGAAAAGTTATTGCAATTTACCAGGATCACATAGAGCTATCTGAACTGATCCCGAATGGAACTCAGGGATGGCTGATACGAGAAGCTGCTATCGCACTAAATGAATAGCCCACTCAGAATCAGTTTTAGAGAGATGTAACGATGAAAAATATTAGAATTAATGATAGACCACAGGGAAGGCGTGATATGAACAAGCAGACGCATGGAATAAGCACAGTAGACAGCTCGGCCGTACAGGGTGAAAAGAATCCTCAGGCTCTTGTAATTCGACTACTAATCGGGTTATCACTGTTGTTAGTTACCGTATTTTCAATGGCGACAGAGTTATTAACCGTTGATCACAATTTGAATGATGACGGCTCGGTAACCATTAGCTTACAAACGAATGGCGATATGTCGGAACCGAAAAGTTTCATGACAGATAACCCCAGTAGGCTAGTTGTCGATATGGCTGATGTCAATGCTGATGGCTTTGATTCAGTATTCGTTGGCCAGGGCGGGGTGAAAGAATACAGTCTTATGACCGCAGGTGAGCGCACCCGATTGGTCGTTGACCTTTCCCAATCTTCTTCTTATGAAGTCGATGTGTCCGGTGACACGCTTTCCATCAACTTGATTCCGTTGGCTGATTTTGCTACCGGCGCTGCAAGTAGTGCGACTAATCAGATAACCAATCTGGATTTTCGACGCGGCGATGCAGGACAGGCGAAAGTTATTATTACCATGAGCCAGGCCGACGCTAGTGTTGCTGTGAATGAACTGGGCGACAAAATCAATGTGGAGTTATTCAATGTAGGTGTTTCAGCGGATAATCAGCAACGACTGGATGTTAGTGATTTCGCTACTCCGGTACGCTTTGTTGAAGCCCGTGAAACAGGTGACGGCTCACGGGTAGTATTAACCGTTGCCGGTGCTTATGACCACACTATGTACCAGAGTGGTAATCAATTAATCATTGAGGTGAAAAAGCCCGCTAAAGTAGCAAAAATAACTACAAATGACATCCAGTTTTTTGAAGACAAATCCTACGACGGTGTAAAAGTTACCTTTAACTTCCAGGATATTGAAGTTCGTTCATTACTGCAGATGATAGCCGATGTATCTGATTTGAATATTGTGGTTGCAGATAATGTAGGTGGCAATATGACCCTGCGCCTGATCAGCGTCCCCTGGGATCAGGCCTTGGATATTATCCTTGATGCGAAAAATCTCGATATGCGCAAGAATGGTGAAATCATCTGGATTGCACCGGCGGCTGAAATCGCAGAGCGGGAAAGGTTGTTACTCCAGGCCGCTGAAGACCGCAGAGTGTTAGAGCCCTTACGAACAGAGTTGGTTCACCTTAGCTATGCGAAGGCGAGTGATATGCAAGAATTAATTATGGCCTCAGTTGAAAGCGCCGGAGAAACAGAAAGCGGCTTACTCTCCGGGCGTGGATCGGTTACTGTTGATGAACGCACCAATACTTTATTGGTCAACGACACTGATGAAAAAATCGCTGAAATTAAACGCTTGATTGCAGTTCTTGATCGTGCGGTGCGCCAGGTGCAAATTGAAGCCCGAATTGTCATAGCCAGAAGTGATTTCAACCGTGAAATTGGCGTGCGTTGGGGTGTTACCGGGTTTAGCTTTGGTAGTAATGCGCTTGCATTCAGCGGTAGCGGTGCGGGTGCGGATTCTTTACTGGCATCAGGAATAGACCCTGAAGATGGGTCCAGTATTATTGAATTACCTTCATTGGGCAATCGATATGGAGTTAATCTGCCGGTTGCTAACCCTGCCGGTTCATTCGGCCTGTCATTCCTTTCCAGTGATGTCTTGCTGGACCTGGAATTAACCGCGCTAGAAGAAGACGGACAAGGTGAAGTTATATCATCACCACGGATTATTACCGCGAATCAGTCTGAAGCCTTTATTAAACAGGGTGTCGAAATTCCTTATCAGCAGGCAGCATCTTCTGGTGCTACCGCGGTTGAGTTTAAAGAAGCGGTACTGGAATTGAAGGTAACACCATTAATTACACCAGATAACCGGGTGCAACTCGATATAGAGGTTCGTCAGGATACGGTTGGTGATAACTTTGTGCTTGCAGGTGGTTCAGTGATACCGGCGATTGATACGCGAGAATTAAAGACCAGTGTATTGGTTAATAATGGTGAAACAGTTGTTTTGGGTGGTATTTATCAACACGAAACCAACCAATCGGAAAGTAAAGTACCGTTTCTGGGTGATATTCCATACCTTGGTGTTGCGTTCCGTAAACGCGGCACAGATACACAGAAACGCGAGCTGTTAATTTTCATTACCCCTAATATCCTCGCTGACCGGCCACCACAATAGCCGCCTAAGCAGGAACTAGAAAGATTAAAGCCCGGGTTTTCCCGGGTTTTTTTATGCGGTGGTGGATCAGGATCAGGTAGACTTGCCGATATGAGTGAATTAAACAATTTAGCTGCTTATCGATTTACTGCCGGGGCTACGCCATTATTAATATCTGTTCCGCATAGTGGCCTTGGGTTGCTGAAGGGCATGCAGGAAAACCTCAGCCCGGATGCGGTTACACTGCCAGACACCGATTGGCGTGTTGATGAACTTTATACCGGTGCGGGTGAGCTTGGCGCAGGTATGTTAATTGCAAATTATTCCCGTTATGTTGTTGATTTGAACCGTCCGCCTGATAACGCCCAACTGTATGCCAGTGAAATCAGCGGCTTGTTTCCACATAAAACATTTCATAATCAGCCTTTATGGCTAGAGCAGTCTGCAGTCGATTCTCAACAAAAATGGATAATGCAGAATATTTGGCAGGCCTACCATCAGAAAATCAGACTGGAGCTTGAGCGTATTAAACAGCGCCACGGGTTTGCGATTTTATTAGATGCGCACTCAATCGTTGCCGAGGTGCCGGGATTATTCAGAGGCGTTTTACCAGACTTAAACCTGGGTAGCTACGATGGCCGCAGTGCCTCCGCTACGTTGATTGAAGTTGCCTATGCCAGTTTGGAATCGCCCGCGTATAGCCGCGTCCTTGATGGTCGTTTTAAAGGCGGTGCCATTACCCGCGGCTTTGGACGGCCCGCTGAAAACATCCATGCCTTACAGCTGGAAATATCCCAGTCAACATACCTGCAGCCTACGGACGCATGGCCGCAGATAGATGTAAGCAAAGCATCTCGATTGAGGCAGACTATTCAACGATTGCTTAACAGCCTGCTTGAGTGGCAGGGTGGCTCGTCGTGAAGACATTTTTTGCGCCTAGTTTGTTAACCGACCAAGGTTGGCGCTCAGCAAGCGTAATTAGTGTTGATGCAGACGGAATAATTATAAGTATTTCTCAGGGTACTGCGGAGGATTGTGATGTTGGCCTTCAGGGCGTGGTAATACCCGGTATGGTGAACCTACACAGTCACGCATTTCAACGCAGCCTAGTCGGTAAAACGGGTTTGCGTGGCAAGGGCGATGACAGCTTCTGGAGCTGGCGCCAGGCAATGTATCAGCAAGTCGCGCAACTGAGCCCTGAAGCTATCGAGGCGGTCAGCGCCTATTGTTATATGGAGTTACTCAAAGGTGGTTACACCACGGTTGCAGAGTTTCATTATCTTCATCACCAGAAGGGTGGGGTTCATTATGCAAACCCGGCTGAAACATCCATGAGGATACTGGCGGCTGCCGAAACCGCTGGCATCAGTATGACTTTGCTGCCGGTGTTATACAGCTGGGCCGGATTTGGGCAGGAGCCGCTGACAGAAAAGCAGCTGCCCTTCAGGCATGATTTAAATAGCTATATGCAGTTGTTGAGCCAGTTGGATCAATATAGCAAACATTCAAAATTATTCGACTGGGGAGTCGCGCCGCATTCGTTAAGGGCTGTCAGCGAGTCACAGTTACTTGAGCTGATGGAGGGTCTTGCACAGCTGGACTTTAATGGTCCAATACATATTCATATTGCCGAACAACAGCAGGAAGTAAAAGATTGTGTGGATTATTATGGCACTAGTCCGGTTCGTTGGTTGTTGGACAATTTACCCGTAAATGAACGCTGGTGCCTGATTCACGCCACTCATGTAGATACCCAAGAGTTAAAAATGATGCGTGCAGCAAATGTGGTAGCCGGCTTATGCCCTACTACTGAGGCTGATCTAGGGGATGGTATTTTTCCCGCAAGTCAGTGGCAGCAGCTTGGGGGTGCCTGGGGTATAGGGTCTGACAGCAATCTGTGTGTTAATGCCACAGAAGAGTTGCGCTGGCTGGAATATGGCCAACGCCTGCGTGACCAGCAACGAAATTTACTAGCAACTCCCGGACAAATCGTGGGCGCTGAGCTGTATAAAAACGCTTTATCGGGCGGCGTGCAAGCATTGGCGAAACCGCCAGCCAGAGGTTTTGCCATCGGTCAGCGGGCCGATATGCTGGTGCTGAATCAACAACACACGCTGTTGCTGGATAAAGAAAATGACCAAATACTGGATGCTTGGGTATTTGCCGGTGTTCAAGAAATGTTATCGCAGGTATGGGTTGGCGGGCGCTGTGTAGTTGAGGCTGGTGAACATATTAATGCTGATCGGATTGAAGCTGACTGGCGGCAGTTGTTGAAAAGTTAATGACAACAGAAAATGCTCATCTCGCCAACCTGCTGCTGGCCAAGAACCCTTCTGGTGACCGCAATAAACTACCGATTCTGGGGGTTTTGAAAGAATATTTGAATCCGGGTGACCATCTGCTCGAAATTAGTTCCGGTGGCGGTATGCCAGCTAACAACAGGATTTTAATTTTCAAACATGCACAGTAAAGAAGAACAGTATCAGGACCTCGCTACACAGGCAAAGGGCTTGCTGGCTGCCACAAATGACCCTGTGGCCAATGCGGCAAACCTCGCAGCACTAATTTTTAATGCGCTCGATCAGGTCAATTGGGCCGGGTTTTATTTTTTCCGCGATGGGCGTTTACTGGTAGGGCCATTTCAGGGGCAGCCTGCCTGTGTTGAGATTTCGTTAACCACGGGGGTTTGCGGTGCGGCCGCCAGCACTGGAAAAACCCAGCGAATAGCAGATGTGCATGAATTCCCTGGGCATATCGCCTGCGATGTAAATTCACGCTCTGAACTGGTTGTACCCTTATTTAGAGAGTCTGAACTAATCGGGGTGCTGGACTTGGATAGCCCGGCTACAGATCGTTTTGACCAAGTCGATGAACAAGGGCTTGAGACCCTTGCTGAAATTTATCTTGAGGCGAGTGATTTTAACAAGTAATAAATGGGGATCCTCGCAAAGGCGCAAAGAGAAAAACTAAATTTAAACCTTAATTCTAACTACCGCAAAGCAGAATACCGGCGCAGCAGTTCAGCTTTTCCGGGTTGCCAGCTTTGCTCATCCGGGTGACGCTGCAGCCAGGCTAAATCCCCAGGCCGCACTCTCTGATTGTGTCTTTGCTGTTTGGCATCATGTTCAGCCAAGTAATACAGGCAGAATTCAATCCCTGGATTATGCCCGACCACAACAATTATGCTGGCCTCGGATTCCGCATCTGCCAGTGACAGAATTTCCCCGGTAGTGGCACCGTAAAGTGATTCCAGTTCTTTAACAACAGTATTCGGGTGTCGCGCTCGCCAAGGCTCAATCGTCTGTAAGGTGCGCTTAGCGGCAGAACATAGTACAACATCAGGTTCAACACCGGCTTGTTCCATCCAGTCGGCTATGGCCTCAGCCTGTTCAAACCCGAACGATTTCAACGGGCGGTCATAATCCCGCATGGGTTGTTTTGGGTGTGCGGCTTTGGCATGCCGTAACAGTATCAGTTGTTTATTCATCTGCGATATTGCCTCCGGTTAAAATCAACCCGACCCTGCGGCCGGAAAATACTTCAGGGTATTCATCGATTGCAGCCAGCACAGTGGCGGCTGAGGGACCTAGGTGTACAGCAGCCAAGGCAGCTGTAACCTTTATTCCGGCTTCTGTAAGCCGTAGAATATCAGCAATGCCGGTGTAATTTCTTGAATAGAACCTCGGCGCGCATCAGTCATAGGTTTATAATACCCTCCTTTCCCCACAGTCAGTGAGTTTTTAATGCAACAGTCACAAGCAGAATCTCAGCCTAATATTATCTACCGCAAAGACTATACCCAGCCGAATTATTGGTTAAAACATGTTGATTTGGATTTTGATATTGATTTCCATAAGACCCGAGTACTCTCGCGCCTGCAGTTTGAAAAAAACCCGATGGTTGATGGTGATACGCTGGTTTTAGATGGCAAGCAACTGGAAACAATCGCAATCCGAATTGATGGCCGTTTATTGGCGGTAGATGAATACACAATTACGGGTGAGCAATTGCACATTGCCAACCTGCCGGAACATTTCCTGTTGGAAACTGAAGTTATTATTAACCCGGCAACCAATACCGCCCTTGAAGGGCTGTACCAGTCCGGTGACTTCTTGTTGACCCAATGTGAGGCCGAGGGCTTCCGTAAAATCACCTGGTATCCGGACCGCCCAGATGTGATGGCAACTTTTCATGTTTCCATCAGCGCGGACAAAGCAAAGTTTCCGGTATTGTTGTCAAACGGTAACCCTTTAGCGACTGAAGACCTGCCTGATGGTCGCCACCGGGTTGTCTGGCAAGACCCACATCCAAAACCCGCTTATCTGTTTGCGCTGGTTGCAGGCGAGTTGGACTATATTCAGGATTATTTCACTACCGCCAGCGGTCGTAAAGTAAGCCTGCGGGTATATGTGGAGAAAGAAAATATCGGGCAATGTGATCATGCCATGCAGTCACTGGTTAAATCCATGCGCTGGGACGAACAGACTTTCGGCCTAGAATATGATCTTGACCACTACAATATCGTCGCCACCAATGATTTCAATATGGGGGCGATGGAAAACAAAGGTCTGAATGTTTTCAATACCAAATATGTGCTGGCAATTCCGGAAACGGCTACAGATTTCGATTTTCAGGGAGTTGAAGGCGTAATTGCACATGAATACTTCCATAACTGGACGGGTAACCGGATCACCTGCCAAGATTGGTTTCAGCTGACTTTAAAAGAGGGTTTGACGGTTTATCGTGATCAGGAATTTTCTTCCGACATGCAATCCCGCTCGGTAAAGCTGATAGAAGAGGTCCGCAGCTTACGCGCGCTGCAATACCCGGAAGATGCAGGCCCAATGGCCCATCCAATCCGCCCTGATCAATATATCGAAATCAATAATTTCTATACCAAGACGGTTTATGAAAAAGGCGCGCAAATTATTCGTATGTATGAAACCTTGCTCGGAAAAGCGGGTTTTCGTCGGGGTATGGATCTGTATTTCGAGCACCATGATGGTCAAGCGGTAAGCTGTGATGATTTTCTTGCGGCGATGAGTGATGCCAATAATTATGATCTAGAATTGTTCTCCCGTTGGTATTCCCAGTCCGGCACCCCGGAGATTACGGCAACAGACCACTACGATGCTGATAAGCGTGAGTACCGCCTCACTCTGAGCCAGACAACACCGGCCACCGCCGATCAAGCACAAAAGCAGGCACTACTTATTCCGGTTCGAATGGGTCTGCTGGCAGCCTCCGGTGAGGCAATGGATTTGCGCTTAAACGCCGATGAAGCAGTCGCCAAAGAAGCTTTATTGTTGCTGGATTGTGCCGAAAAAACTTTTGTGTTTACTCATATTGGTGAAGCTCCTGTACCTTCATTACTACGAGGGTTTTCAGCTCCGGTGAAGTTGCAGTATGACTACACTGCAGCCGATCTGGCATTGTTAATGGCGCATGATAGCGATGACTTTGTCCGTTGGGAGTCTTCAGTGCGGCTCGCATTGAAGGTGATTAATCAGCAAATAAAAACCCCATCGCCATCGGTTGATACAGCACTTAGTAATGCATATGCGGCATTGCTAGAGAATCCCGGGCTTGATCCGGCATTGGTAGCAGAAGCATTAACCCTGCCAGGCGAAGATTATATAGCTGAGCAGATGGATACGGTGGATGTGGATGCTATTCATGCTGCGCGCAACAGCGTAATGAAGCAGCTGGGTCAGGCACTTGAAGGTGATTTTCGGGCACGATACGAGGCACTGAATGATAGCAATGCTTATTCAAAAGAGGCAGCCGCAATTGGCCGCCGAGCCTTAAAAAATCGTTGTCTTGCCTACTTGTCTGCAGCCGGTGAACTGGCGCTTGTCGAAGCCCAACTGGCTGCTGCTGATAATATGACCGACACCATGGCTGCCCTGACTTTATTGGTCCATTCACAAGCCGAACCCGCCGCCACGGCGTTGGCAGCGTTTGCTGCCCATTGGCAGTCTGAGGCGCTGGTGATGGACAAGTGGTTTGCCCTTCAGGCGACTACGGCTTCAGCTAACACGGCAGATGTAGTTGCAGCGTTATTACAGCATCCGGCATTTTCATTGAATAACCCGAACAAGGTGCGCGCCTTGCTGGCGAGTTTTGCAATGGCTAATCCCGTAGGTTTTCATAGCGCTGATGGGCGCGGTTATCGCTTATTTGCCGATCAGGTAATCAAGCTCAATAGTATCAATCCACAGATCGCGGCTCGTATGGCGGCAGCCTTTAATCGTTGGAAGCGTTTTGATTCTGGGCGCCAGGCTTTAATGAAAGCAGAACTTCAGCGGATAGCAGAGGTTAAGGATTTATCACCGGATGTTTACGAAATTGTTAGTAAAGCATTGACCTAAGTTTTTATCAGCTAAGGGTAGCGGGGTTAGTACGGGATAAAAGACAGATGTTCTCGCAGAGGCGCAAAGATCGCAGAGAAAAAAGAAGCTAGGAAAGTATTATTGGCCTACGGATTGGTTTTGTCTGATTTATTATCTTTTGATCTTCTTGGCGATCTTTGCGCCTCTGCGAGAGGATAAAAAGCTGTTGTTTAATTAGTTTGAGCAGTGCAAGCAGTTTTGCCCTCGGTAAAACTCCCGAGTTTATTGCTGGTTTAGGGCTTTTACCAGCAACTCGCGAGCCAGAGTGGCATCCGCTCGATTTGGGAATTTTGCGGCAATTCGTGTATCGCCACCAAAGCCAATGTTAAACTGCACGCCTTCGTTGTCAGCGGCTTTAAATAACGCTGTCACAAACTGAATTTTATCAATAACCAGAGTATAGCCCTGTAAATTGTAAGTTTTATTGTTCATGTTTTTATCCTCTGTAGGCTAATCGGTAGATGGGGTGGGTGCAGGTCGGTGACGGTTTCCGCCAAGAGCCGTTAATAAAGAACCTGAAATGACCATAAAAGTTCCCATCCAGCCGAGGAAATCAATTTTTTCCGCGCCCATTAGTTGTGGCCAGTAATGATGGATAATAGCGGCGGTTAAAATAGTACCCAATGGGGTCAGTGAGACAATGGCGCTGACTCTCGATGCCTCCCAGTGGTTCATGGCTTCAGCAAACGCGCCGTAGGCGACCAGAGTATTTATGGCACAAAACCCAACCACCCACCAATGCAGGCTGTCGAGAGTGAGTAAAGTTGCTGGTTCGCTAACCGGTAGTAGTACTACAGTGGCAAAAATATACATAAATGCCATTGCCGATACTGAAGATAAATCCCGCAGTAGTTGTTTCTGTGCAAGCGCGTATACAGACCAGACAATAGCGGCCCCAACAATCAGGAGAATGCCCGTCTGATAAGTGGAAATATTATCAGCCATTATTTTCAGTTGATCACTAAAGAACAGCAGCAGGCCGGCAAGTAAGCTGAAAAAACCCAACCACTGCCAACGATTATAGTGCTCGTGAAACAACATAATGCCACCCATTGCCAGCAGGGCGGGGGCTAACTGGATAATCACCTGGGCATTGGCAGGGGTGGTTTTTTCCAGACCTAAAAGATACAGGACATAGTTGCCGATAAGCATGATAGATGCCAGCAGCAACAAGCCCCAAGAAGATTTTTTCAGATTAAATAATTCGCGGCGATACTTTTTGCTAGAGAGCAAAAACAGCACAGAAACCAAGCTGGCAATCAGAAAGCGAACCCAGGTAAGGGTAATTGGGTCGAGCACTTCAAGTGCGATTTTTAAAGCGGGAGCTAGAGTAGACCAGGCCAGCATTGTAGTTGAGGCCAGTATCAGTCCTAGTTTCCAGTTGCCTGTGGTGGTGTGTCTGCTCATTCTCGCCTTGTTCAGCCTAGATTCAAGATGGGCGTGTATAGTAACCCACAAGAGACACTAATATGGCGGCCGGATAATGAAAAAAAGATTATTAATTCTGATAGTAACAAGTCTTCTGCTCAGTGGTTGTGCGGCGCAGTCTTATACTGCCAGCGGCGCTGGTGTTTATCTGGGTAATGCGGGCTACTCGCAGTCTAATTTGAGTGTTGGCGCTGGTTTCTCCAGCTCAGCTGGGTGGTATGGTTATCCATGGTTTTCAGCGGCTTATCGGCAGCCGGTATACCCCGGGTATTGGCCTGGATACATCACTGCAGGCTATGGATTCGGTAGGTTCTACGGCGGCTTTAACGGGAATTGGGGATATTTCTATCCGTCCCCCTTTTACGCTTATTCCGGCTGGGGTTACAATCCATATTATGGTTATAGGTACGGGGGCTATCATCCTCATCGCGGGCATGGGCCGTATCGTCAAACACATAACCCTCATAGCGGTTATGCTCATACACCCTATCAAAATAACCGCGGACCTCATAACCGGGAGCCTCATAACAGCGGCCAGCGGCATGGTAACTATGGCGGGTTTGAATATGACCGGCGTGACCACAACCGGCGCCCGGGTAACGGCCAGCGGCCACATCCTCGGGAATCGAATCAGCCAGTGGTGCATAAGCCAGTAGTACGACAGCCGGTTCGTGTGGTCAGGATGCCAGCGCATAGGTCTGAATCTGATCAGCCAACTATGCGTTCAGGGCGCTCGGCTGCGGCGGTACGCTCTGGCTCCGGAAATTCGGGCTGGAAGGCTGGGCAACCGCCAGTAGAGCAACTCCACCGCTCAACTACAAAATATAGAAAATCGGAAAGCTTTCGACCTGTAAAAATTGTACGCAAGCAAGCTAGGGTAGTCGAAAAGGGCGTAGGATACACTCCCCCGCGCCCGTATTCGGCGCAACGCTCAGCCAGCGGCCCGGGTAAGTATAAGGGTGGCAAGCCGCCACGCCAGCAGTTACATGCCAGTAGCAAAGCCCGGGCACAAGCAACGCCAACTGCAAGCCATAGGCAAGCAAAACCCGTGGCTACAGCGCCGCATGCTAGGCCACAGTTAAAGGCCCAGTCTCAGGCGAAAAAATCAACAAAAGCAGCAGTAAAATCTCATAAGAGAAACTCTGGAAAAAAGCACAAGAAAGAGCGCAAATCCAGAACAAGTCATGTGGGCCATTAACTACGCATAGTCACTTATTCTCGGAAAGCTTTATAAATAGCTGAAAATTAAGTAAAATAGCCTGCTCGAAATCGCATTAGGAATCTCGAATCTCTTGCTGATGGGTATGCTTGGGCTATTTTGAGTCTCAAGTTTCTCCAACAGCAGTAGGTATTGGGTTCATAAGCTTGTTCAGGACATTTGTTTTGCCAAAAATCAATCCAACTCATAGACAGTATGATGTTATCGTTGTTGGTGGCGGTCATGCCGGCACCGAGGCGGCACTTGCGGCTGCCCGTAGTGGGGCCTCGACTTTATTGCTTACACATAACATTGAAACTATCGGCCAGATGAGTTGTAATCCGGCGATTGGCGGCATTGGCAAAGGTCATTTGGTACGCGAAGTGGATGCACTAGGCGGGGTGATGGCACAAGCCGCCGATGCAGCCGGTATCCAGTTCAGAACACTCAACGCCAGCAAAGGCCCAGCAGTCCGCGCCACCCGCGCGCAGTGCGACCGCAGTCTGTACAAAGCATTTATTAGGCAGACAGTAGAATTTCAAGCCAATCTGCAAATTTTCCAGGCGGGCGTAAATGACCTGATTGTAAAAAACGATAGAGTATCTGGTTGTATAAGCGATACCGGCCTGCAGTTTATGGCCACCACAGTGGTGCTTACAGTCGGGACCTTCCTTGGTGGTGTGATCCATATTGGTGATCAGCAGCAAGGTGGTGGCCGCGCAGGTGATCAGCCATCCAATGCACTCGCTAAACGCCTCAGAGCGTTGCCTTTTAGTGTAGGCCGCTTGAAAACCGGCACACCGCCAAGAATTGATGGCCGTAGTGTCGATTTCAGCGTGCTCGAAGAACAACCCGGTGATCAACCCATGCCGGTGATGTCCTATCTGGGCAAAGTTTCAGATCACCCACAACAACGCTGTTGCTGGATTACCCACACAAACGCACAAACCCATGAGATTATTCGCCAATCATTACACCTTTCAGCAATACACAGCGGAAACATTGAAGGTAGCGGGCCGCGCTATTGTCCTTCAATTGAAGATAAAATTACACGATTTGCAGATAAAAGCTCCCATCAGGTTTTTGTCGAGCCGGAAGGACTGAATACCACAGAGTTATATCCCAATGGTTTATCAACTTCATTGCCATTTGCAGTACAAGAGGTTTTTATCCGTACTATGCGGGGCTTTGAAAATGCGCATTTAAGCCGCCCCGGCTATGCCATCGAATACGATTATTTTGACCCGCGGGGTTTGCAGCTAAGTCTCGAAACCCGTTTTGTAGAGGGACTGTTTTTTGCTGGTCAAATTAACGGCACCACCGGTTATGAGGAGGCTGCCGCCCAGGGTCTGATTGCGGGTTTGAATGCCGCCCGCAAAGCCGCCGGACAAACAGTTTGGAGCCCGCGGCGTGACCAAGCTTATATGGGAGTTTTAATCGATGACCTAATAAGCCAAGGGACTAAAGAGCCTTACCGGATGTTTACCTCGCGTGCAGAGTACCGACTCACACTGCGGGAAGACAACGCCGATTTGCGCTTAACCGAGCAAGGGCGAGAGTTGGGCCTGGTAGATGACAATCGCTGGGCAGCATTTACTAAGAAACGAAGTGCAGTTGAAGCTGAACAGCAGCGACTGGGTGCTATCTGGATAACCCCTGAAAATTCGGCTGGGAAAGATTTACAATCTTTGCATGGCATCGAGTTGTCAAAAGAAGTGCGTGCTTTGGACTTAATGAAAAGGCCAGAAATCAATTATGCCAAGCTAATTAAAATTCCGGCGATCAGCCCAGGTGTAGATGACCCTAAAGTGGCTGAGCAGGTGGAGATTCAGGTTAAATACGCAGGCTATCTGAATCGCCAACAGCAGGAAGTCAGTAGGAACCGGCGCATGGAGAGTCAAAGTATTCCTCAGGGCTTTGACTATTCCAGTGTAAATGGACTATCAGCCGAAGTGGAAGAGAAGCTCACAGCCCAACGCCCGCAAACAATTGGTCAAGCCGGTCGAATCCCGGGTGTGACACCGGCTTCAATCTCCTTGCTACTGGTGTATCTCAAGCGTTATAGCGATGACCGTAACGCCGCTTAAGTAGTTGAGGAGTTAAGTCATCCATTTTAGCGTACCCAATTGATTAAAATTAAACTTCACATTAACACTTTGTTTACGCTCTAACTGGCAATATAGCTACATCAGGGTATCAGCAAGTGTATTGAAGCACTCCGTGATTAAGTCACACTTGCCCCACACCTCCCTTAATAATGATGCCCTGAAATTCCACCCCCTGGTTTTCCCTGACCAGGGGTTTTTTGCCTTGTTGGGCACTTGATAGAGTCGGTTTGTGGTTTCTGGCTGGTTCTGGATTCAGCTGCTGCACGGCTTCCTTCAACCCATAGCTGAAGCTATGGGTTTCAGTCCAGCAGTACACCATCTGAACCCAGTCCGGCGCCATAACTCCACAAACCGACCCTATCAAGCGCCCGGGCTGTAGGTAGATCGCGGGCGCATGGATGCGCAGGAGCGATCTCTTCACGCTAGCAAGAGCTTTAATCTGAAAGTGTTCTGGATTCAGCTATCGCACGGCTTCCCTCAGCCCATAGCTGAAGCTATGGGTTTCAGTCCAGCAGCACGACAACTGAACCCAGTCCGGCGCCATAATTCCACAACCCAACCCTATCAAGCACCCGGGCTGTAGGTAGATCGCGGGCGCGATCTCTTCACGCTAGCAAGAATTTTAATCTGAAAGTGCTGAATCCAGTTCAGCGCCATAAATCCACAACCCAACCCCATCAAGCGCCCGGGGCTAGGGTAAAACCGCCGTCAACTAATAAAAGTGCAGGCACAGGGTTTAGTTCCGGTTCTGGCTAGAACTCCTATAGTTTCGGGGTATAGTCTCATCACCGAAAACAGTGCGAAAAAACAATGTTGAACTTGGAAGTTTGCCAAAGAGCCCGATTATCTCGTGATGCCCGCTTTGATGGAAAATTCTTTACGGCAGTTAAAACCACCAAAATTTATTGTCGCTCTATTTGCCCAGCTACAACCCCTCGAGAAGAAAATGTCCTTTACTTTGTTTCTGCAATACAGTCTGCTGCTGCCGGTTACAGGCCCTGCCTGCGTTGTCGCCCAGACAGTGCACCAGGATCCCCGGCATGGAATGGTGTAAGTACAACGCTGGAAAGAGCAATTCGGTTAATCAATGAAGGCTCTCTACAAGACAGCTCCTTGAAACATCTGTGCGAACGACTAGGCGTTAGTGATCGATACCTACGCCAACTGTTCAACAAGCACCTGGGAGTTTCACCGAAAACCTATGCGCTTTATCAACAATGTTTATTCGCCAAACAGTTACTCCACCAAACAAAACTACCGATAACTCAAGTTGCCTTCGCCAGTGGGTTTAACAGCGTTCGTCGGTTTAATGATTATTTTCAATCGCA
Organism: Lysobacterales bacterium; assembly: GCA_021648045.1. Lineage (GTDB taxonomy): Bacteria > Pseudomonadota > Gammaproteobacteria > Xanthomonadales > SZUA-36 > SZUA-51. Next base: position 8,963 of record JAKITM010000008.1, on the reverse strand, counting down.
ACTTAATTTAACCCCATCCCAAGTACGCAAATCCAGAGCAGTCACAACTGAGGCATTGCAATTACAACTCTACTACCGACCTCCCTATGACTGGCAGCACCTGCAAAACTTTTTAAGTAAAAGAGCCATACCCGGGCTTGAGTATTGTAATGAGAATAGTTATGCACGGACATTTCAGTGGTTGGACACCAGCGGTTACTTCAGGGTTGAACACATTGCTGCGAAAAACAGATTTTTACTTACTATTGAAATAAACGACATTAGCCATTTAAAACCTATTGTCAGTAATATACGCCGTATTTTGGACTTGGATGTCGATACCCAGATGGTTGAGCAAGACCTGCAAGCTTATATTTCACTTCGACCAGGGCTGCGCTTACCAGGAATATGGAATATGTTTGAAGCTGGTATTAGAGCAATCCTCGGGCAACAAATTTCTGTTATTGCAGCAGGTAATCTGCTCGCAACTTTAGTAGCAATTCTGGGGCAAGCAGTAGGAGAAAGGTATCTATTCCCAACGCCGCAAGCCATTGCTAATAGTAAACTTGAGTTTCTAAAAATACCTTCATCGCGCAAGCAAACGCTGCGTTCACTAGCACAGCACTACCTTAGCCATACTAAGCCAGATGATCCACAACCTTGGCTGAAATTAAAAGGCATAGGGCCATGGACTGTAGATTATGCATGCTTACGAGGACTTAGTGATCCAGACATATATCTTGCTGGCGACCTTGGGGTTAAAAAAGCAGTATCCAAATCGGGGGATAAGATAAAACCTGAGCTAGCATCTCCCTGGCGAAGTTATTTAACCCTACAGCTATGGAGCCAGCTTTGAAATGTATAAGGACCAAGCTACTAACGCCAAGCAGTAATCCAAGTAACTATTTTAATTATTTTCTTACACAATGAGGTTTTTATGAACAAATTAGCAAGTTTCAAACAAATGCACGCACAAGATGAACCACTCTTCCTACCTAATGCCTGGGACATACTATCGGCAATAATTATGCAGCAAAACGGGTTTAAGGCAATTGGAACAACCAGCTGGGGAATAGCTAATTCTCTGGGTTACCAGGATGGAGAAAGAATCCAGTTTGCTGAGTTATTAACAATAGTTAATAAAATAGTCTCAGCCGTTGAAATTCCAGTAACAGTCGATGTTGAATCTGGCTATTCTGAGGATATGGACATAGTGGCTAAAAATATATTGCAGCTGGCTAATATGGGGGTTGTTGGTATTAATATAGAGGATTCCCTGAAGAGTAAACCTAGCTTACGGGATAAAAATGCACACTGCGAGCAAATTGAAAAGATAAGAAATATATTAAATAAAAATGGCTATCAGGAATTCTTCATCAATGCCAGAACAGACACATATTTGCAACTAAAAAACCCGTTAGCGGAGACGCTTGAAAGAGCAGTTGATTATGTTAGCAGCGGGGCCGATGGAATATTTGTGCCAGGGCTAAGCCAGGCTGAGGAAATCAAACAACTTACAGCCACAATTAAGGCTCCACTGAATATCATGTCCCTACCAAGCCTGGTAGATACCAAGGGACTAAAGGAATTAGGCGTTAAGCGCTTTAGCCTAGGTAGCTCTTTTTCAGATGCAACTGTTGCATTTATTGAAGAAAACACACGCATACTCATGGCAGAACGCAGTACCGAAAAATTATATGCGGGCAGTAAAATTAGCACCTTGTTTAGATAAGTCATGTCGTTCTTATACATATTCTCTAGCTGACTTGAAAGGTATGGGAGTGTGAATTTCTGGCGTAAGTATAGAAGCAGAACAATCCCATAATAAAGTCATGTAAAACCCGGCTTAGGTCGGGTTTTTTGGGTGAGTATACGCTCAAGAAAGCTGAAAAACGCGCGAGAAGCGAGATCAGCTTTTTTATCAAGGAGCGCGCCCCCAACCAAACGCATGGGCATAAATTCCCACACGCCGCTAACTACCTTGTTAAATGTTGCTTGAGAGTTTAGAAAAACTCAGTGAGTTGCCTCGCCCTTTTCAAACTTCATCCCAGCTTTGGGGTCATGAAATATCTCAAGATCCAGCTCATTCTCAGATTTGGCCACAATGGTGGTTACGGTAGCATCACCAGTAACATTAACAGCGGTACGCGTCATATCCAGCAGTCGGTCAACACCCAGTATCAGGGCGATACCCTCAATGGGTAGGCCAACATTGGCAAGTACACCAGCTAAGATCACCAGCCCCACACTGGGCACGCCAGCGGTACCGATAGAGGCCATAATAATCATAACCACTATCATCAGGTATTGAGAAAGCGAAAGATCGATACCGTAGAACTGGGCGATAAACCCGGTGGCAATGCCTTGCATGATAGCGGTGCCGTCCATATTAATAGTCGCACCCATAGGGATGGTGAAGGATGAGACTCGATTATTAACACCGATGCGTTTTTCCACAGTCTCCATGGTCACCGGTATGGTGGCATTGGATGATGCGGTTGAGAACGCAAACATCATTGCTGGGCGCATTTTTTTAAGGAAGGTAATCGGGTTAAGTCCTGATAGAAGCGACAGCATTGTTGGGTAGACAATCAAGCCGTGAATAAGCAGAACGGCTAATACCAACACAATGTATTTGGCAACCTTGGCAAATTCAGCAAAATCCAGAGTGGCTCCGAGTATTAAAATCAGGGAAAAAACGCCTATCGGGGCCATTTTCATAACAAAGGTGACCAGCTTCATAATGACATCGTTCAAGTCGGAGAAAAACCCGGCAATGCGGACCCCAGCTTTGCCACTGTGGGTGATAGCGATACCCAACATGACTGCAAACACGATAATCGGTAGCATGTCGCCATTGGCCATGGCGCTGACCGGGTTGGTGGGGACAATATCAACGAGTACCTGGACAAAAGATTTATTGGTGGTGATTTCCTTAAGTGCAGCCGCCGCGGGTTCCGCACCGATGCCGGGTTGGAAGATGACAGCAGCAAATAATGCCAGAGAAACCGCAATGCCCGTTGTTATTAAATAGAGACCAATAGTTTTAAGGCCGATTCGTCCCAGTGTAGACGGGTCGGCGAGAGCAGATGTCCCGGTAACTAGCGAAACAAATACCAGCGGCACAACCAGCATTTTCAGCAGGCTGATGAAAATTTTGCCGATAACAAAAAATATCCCGCCAGTGAGCCAGGTATTCACCCAGTCCGGGCTCTCAAGCCCATATTGGAGAAACAGGCCGATTATTAGACCGGACACCATCGCAAGAAAAATTTTCGCGCTGAGACTCAAGTTACCGTATGACATGATATTCCCTATGTGATTTTTCGTTATTTTTGTAGATTAATATGGCTATTAAGCACTATAACCATCAATGATGCGATAGAATTTACACCTTTAATGGACAAATGCCAAATTAGATTGCAAAAACATGCAAATAATTTTAGGCAAACAGAAGCGATATTCGAAATGAGCCAGCATTCAAATTCAGATAATAATCCGAAAACCAGTCACTTTATCCGCAATATTGTTATTGCAGACCTCGATTCGGGCAAGCACCAAAGCATTAAAACCCGCTTCCCGCCTGAGCCTAACGGCTTTCTTCATATTGGTCACGCCAAAGCCATTTGCCTAAACTTCGGTTTAGCGGCAGAGTTTTCAGGGCTGACCAATTTGCGTTTTGATGATACCAATCCTTGTAAAGAGGAAGAAGCCTACGCCCGTGCAATCGAGAAAGATGTTCGTTGGCTGGGTTTTGAATGGGATGAACTTCGTCATGCCTCAGATTATTTTCCGGATTTTTATAATTTTGCGGTCGAATTGATTAAGGCGGGTAAAGCTTATGTTGAAGAACTTAGTGCTGATGAAATGCGTGAATACCGTGGCACCCTGACGACAGCCGGTCGTCCGAGTCCCTGGCGGGAGCGGCCGCTGGAAGAGTCATTGGATTTATTTCAGCGCATGCGAGTAGGTGAGTTTGAAGATGGTTGTTTTGTATTGCGGGCTAAAATTGATATGGCATCGCCGAATATTAAGATGCGTGACCCCACCATTTACCGAATTCGCAATATCGCCCATCAACGCACGGGCGATGAATGGCATATTTACCCCATGTACGACTTTGCCCACTGCATTTCTGATGCGCTTGAAGGCATCACCCATTCACTTTGTACCCTAGAGTTTGAAGATCATCGCCCATTGTATGACTGGGTATTGGATAATGTTTCAGTTCAGGCACACCCACAGCAAATCGAATTTGCCCGCCTGAATTTAGATTACACGGTAATGAGCAAGCGGCGGCTGAAAATGCTGGTCGATGAAGGCCTGGTCGATGGCTGGGATGATCCGCGTATGCCAACCCTGGCAGCGATGCGCAGGCGTGGTTATCCGCCGGCGGCGATCCGGAATTTTTCCGAGGTGATTGGAGTGACTAAGTCGGAATCCATTATTCCGCTTGGCGTGCTGGAAAACGAAGTACGCAACGAATTAAATACCACCGCCCCACGGGCGATGGCGGTACTGGACCCTTTGAAAGTGGTCTTACTGAACTTTCCGGAAGGCGAAACCGAATGGTTTGAAGCGGCCCGCCACCCGCAAGATGAATCCATGGGCACGCGCCGGATACCCATTACGCGGGAAATCTATATCGAACGCGGCGATTTTATGGAAGAACCAGTACGCAAATACTTCCGCCTCAAGCCGGGTGGTGAAGTTCGCTTGCGCAACGCCTTTATTATCAAATTTGTTGATCTCATCAAAGATGACAATGGTGAAGTGATTGAAGTACATTGCGAGCTGGATCCGCAAACCCGCAGCGGCATGCCCGAGTCCAGTCGCCGGGTTAAAGGTACTATTCACTGGGTTTCAGCCGAGCATGGTGTACCTACCGAAGTGCGCCTGTATGACCGTTTATTTAATGTTGAGAACCCCTTAGCTGATAAAGACCGTGATTTCAGGGAGTTTATTAACCCAGACTGTCTGAGCAAAGTAACTGCCATGGTTGAGCCTTCGTTTATTGAAGCCGGTGGTTTTTGCCAGTTTGAACGAGTCGGTTATTTTTGTCATGATGCACAAGACTCGACAAAAGAAAAACCCGTGCTGAATAGAACAGTAAGCCTTAGAGATTCATGGGCAAAGCGCGGTAATAAATAATGAAGAGGCTGTTTAAATGGCTAGGTCTTGGGCTAGCTACAGTAGTTCTGCTAGCCGGTGTCTTTGTTGTGCATACCATCTACTTCAAACCACTTAGTTTGAGCCTGTTTTATAACAAAGTTTTTATTGAGTTTATGTTCAGAAATCCGGAGATGCTTTCCAGCTTGCGTCTGCTGGAACCCATGGGTTTGCACTATAAAAATGATGAGCTATCTGATTCCAGTCCGGCTAGAGCCATTGAGGATGCCGCTATCACCCGCCGTAATCTGGAACACTTGCTGGCCTATGATTCCTCCGAGCTGGAAGGTGAAGAACAGCTTTCCTATGCGGTGCTTTCCTGGTTTCTGGAAGATATCGTCGCTGGTGAGCGGTTTATGTATCACAACTATCCGGTTAACCAGCTGTTTGGGGTGCAGAGTAATTTGCCGACCTTTATGGCAACTCAGCACCTCATTACCTCTCAGCGTGAGGCTGAGGACTATATTGCCAGACTCAACCAGTTTGATGAAAAGTTTGCCGGGGTTGTACAAGGGCTGGAGCTGCGTGAAGAAAAAGGCATTATTCCACCCAAGTTTGTGGTTCAGAAAGTGCTCAAAGAAATGCATGAGTTTAGCGTCCAGCCAATCGAAGAAAATATTCTATATAGTACATTTATAGAAAAAGTTGAAAAGCTGGATCAGCTCAATGCGGATGTGCGTAAATCTCTGGAGTTGCGAGCCGCGAGTGCAATCCGACTTAGTGTGCTACCGGCCTATCGGCAACTCATAAAATACTTCCAACAGCTCAAACCTAAGGCTACCCAGAACCATGGGGTGTGGTCACTACCTGATGGTGATGCATTTTATGACCTCCAGGTTCGCGCCAATACCACCACAGATATGACGGCAACACAAATCCATAAAATTGGGCGTGCTGAAGTACGCCGAATAGAAACCGCAATGGATGAAATACTCTGTGCGCAAAAACTTTGTGAAGGTAGTGTCGGTACTCGCGTGCAAACTTTGTCACAAGACCCGCGCTACTTGTATCAGCCCGATGAAACTACTGGCGATCAGATTCTGCAAGACTACCAGCAGTTGATTGAGGAGATCACAGTTAAACTTCCAGACTGGTTTGGAACCTTGCCGCAGGCAGCAGTTAAAGTAGAGCGAATTCCAGAATTCAAACAAGACACAGCGCCCGGGGCATATTACAACCCGCCGACAATGGATGGTTCACGCCCAGGTATTTTTTACGCTAACTTGCGGGATTTTTCAGCTATTACCCAATGGGGCATGCCTACTTTGGCCTACCACGAGGCCATGCCAGGGCATCACTTACAGATAGCCATTGCCATGGAGATCAAGGGCGTACCAATGTTCCGAAATTTCTTACCATTTACCGCTTTTTCCGAAGGTTGGGCGCTGTATTCAGAACAATTGGCCTATGAAATGGGAATGCTGAAAAATCCGCTGCATAACTTGGGCCGTTTACAGGCAGAAATGTTCCGGGCAGTGCGGCTGGTTGTAGATACAGGCTTGCATAAGATGCGTTGGTCTAGGGAGCGAGCGATTCGGTATATGTTAGAAAAAACGGGTATGCCCAAAGGTGATGTGGTCGCCGAGATTGAACGCTATATGGTAATGCCGGGGCAAGCATTGGCGTATAAAGTGGGCATGTTAAAAATTCTGGAGTTACGCGAACGAGCCAGACAAGAACTGGGTGATAATTTTGATATTCGCGATTTTCATGATGCGGTATTAACCCATGGTGGCCTGCCACTAACCCTGGTTGAGCAAGAAGTTGATCGGTATATTTTGGAGAAGCAACAATAATGCGCATAATTTCAGTCAATACTAACGGTATTCGCGCCGCTGCACGCAAGGGGTTTTTTGAGTGGCTGGCGGCTCAAAAAGCAGACTTTGTGTGTATTCAGGAAACCAAAGCTCAGCAACATCAGCTTGACGCTGAGGTGTTTCATCCTCAAGGTCAGAATGTATATTTTTCTGATGCTGAGAAAAAAGGCTATAGCGGCACCGCAATTTACACCCCGTATACGCCCGATAATGTGCAAATTGGTGTTGGTATCGACTGGTTTGATAATGAAGGTCGTTGGCTGCAGGTAGAAGTGGGTAATTTAACCATAATTTCTGTTTATATGCCCTCGGGTTCATCCAAGGAAGAGCGCCAGTTACTCAAGTATGACTCCATGGCTAAATTGGAACCGGTGATTATTGAACTCGCCAAAGGCGGACGGGATGTGGTCATTTGTGGTGACTGGAATATCGCGCATAAAAAAATTGATATTAAAAACTGGCGCGGTAATCAGAAAAACTCCGGTTTTTTGCCCGAAGAACGCGCCTGGATGGATAAGCTTTATTCCAGCGATGGTTTGGGGATGGTCGATGCTTTCCGCCAAGTAGATGAGCGCGAACATCAATATACTTGGTGGTCAAACCGCGGCCAGGCATGGGCTAACAATACCGGTTGGCGACTCGATTATCAGGTCATCAGTCCAACGCTTGCAGACAAGGTCAGGGCAGCATCTATCTATAAAGAAGAACGCTTTTCCGATCACGCGCCGCTGATTATTGATTTTGACTATCAGGTTAATGGCTGAACAGAAAGCGGCACAACTGCTGCTAGACCATCTTGATCTGCTGACTTCGCTGGAAAGCGCAAAGCCGGTTCTGGACCTTGCCTGCGGCGATGGCCGCAATGGCTTGTTATTGGCAGAAAGTGGCGTGGATGTGGTCTTTGCGGATAAATCTGAATCAGCCCTTGCAGAGGTAGATACGCATTTGATAGCGGCATCGCTGCCCGGAAGTTGCTGGGAAGTAGACCTTGAAGTAGCGGATATAAACCCACTAGCTGAACGCCAGTTTAGTGCGATACTGGGATTTCGCTATCTTCACCGACCACTGTTCCCGGCACTAATTGCTGCTACTATGCCAACAGGCTTGGTGGTATATGAAACCTTCACCACCGAAAATCGGCATTTCGGGAGACCGAATAATCCGGATTTCCTGTTACGGCCAGGGGAACTAGAAGCAATCTTCCATGGCTGGGAGATCATTCACAGTTTCGAAGGTATTTTTAAAAACCCGGAACGAGCGGTAGCACAAATAATCGCCCGAAAACCCGGTATAGCAGACACATTATGACTAGAACGAAAACCCACTGAGTTGGGCCGTCCGTAGCGTCTCAGGACTTTCTGAATTGAACTATCAGTCAGTAGAAAAGTCTGGTATTAGTGTGAGGGAAAAATAGGCTGAGAATAATGGAACAAGAAAAATATGAAAAAAAGCTTCGCCGTGATGCGGCAAGCGCCAGACAGAAAAGCCTTTGGTCGTGGCTTGTCATAGTTATTCTTTTGCTGATAGCAGGTGGTTTTTACTTTGCCTTTATCTGGCAACCGCAGCAAAATCAACCCGTGGCTACCGTTCAGCCACAGGCAGTTGTCCCAGCTCCCATAAAAATAGAAAACACTAAGCAAGCTGTTCCGGTTGAAACCCAGCTTCCTTTCGAAATAGAAAACACCATGCCGGAACCGCAGCAGCCTGCACTCGATGACAGCAACGACCTTGCTATTGCCACATTGGGCCAGCTTTATCCGAGCAAGGAATGGCTGAAATGGATGACAACCGAAGAATCTCTGCGTAAGTTTGTGGTGGTTATTGATAATGTCGCGAATGGAAAAGTAGCCCAAAAATATATCTCCATACCATCACCAAAAGAAAAATTCAAAATTGAGAAAATAGGCGATAAAGAGTATTTGCAAACCACCAACTACGAGCGTTATAACCACTACCTCGATATTTTTACAGCGATTGATACCGACTTAATAGTCTCAA
>JAKITM010000107.1 GCA_021648045.1 Lysobacterales bacterium | reverse complement strand
ATTGAACGCCTGTGGTTTGAATTGCAACGGGAAATGACTGAAACCAGCAAGGTTACTACTTTTACTGCTGCAGTTGTTAATGCTTCCGGTGAAGAGAACCAGCAGCAAGTTACCCGTATCGGTGCTTTCAATGTTGTTTCTGAAGGTAAATATCTGGAGTTCATACCAGAAACTGGTCGCCTGGTAGAACTACAACGCCAACCAGCAGGTCGTTACACCAGTCGTGTTGGAGACTTGGAAAGCAGTACTGACGGCCAGATTGCCATCGGTCTGGATCCTACTCGTGGTCAATTACTCAGCTTGTTGGTGCAGTCACCCAGCCTGATGGAACGAGTAGCGCAAGGTAAGGTTGTGGGTTATGTGATTATCACTCTTGGTTTCTTCGGTCTGATTATTGCCATCTGGCGTCTGCTGGTACTTTCTGCAGTTAGTGCTAAGGTTAATCGTCAAATCAAGAACCTCAACGAGCCTAATGTAAACAACCCACTGGGGCGTGTACTCAAGACAGCTGATGATTCATCCGGCATAAATATTGAGACGGTTGAGCTCAAATTGGGTGAATCCATTCTCCGAGAGACTCCTAAATTCAATTCCATGCTGCCGCTGCTGAAAATAATATCAGTGGTTGCACCACTACTAGGTCTGCTGGGTACTGTTACCGGCATGATCGTAACTTTCCAGGCAATCACCCTGTATGGAGCCGGCGATCCGAAATTGATGGCGGGTGGTATTTCCACAGCGCTGGTTACTACGGTGCTAGGTCTGGTGGTTGCGATACCGATGGTATTCTTGCACACTGTTGTTTCCGGGCGCGCCAGAAGGCTGACCCAAATACTGCAGGAAGAAGCAGCTGGCATGCTCGCCGAGCGTGCAGAAAGTGACAACAAAGCAGCCTAAGGGTAATTTGTTATGGATCAGATTTATTATTATCTGCCGGCACTGGAAACCATTCGCGACTTCATGGAGCTCGGTGGGGATGTACTCTATATCATAGGCTTCCTCACCTTGTTCATGTGGATGTTGATTATCGAGAGGCTGGCGTACCTTCGTGGCGGTCATAAAAGATTGGCGAAGACAGCACTGGAACTCTGGGATGCTCGTGGTGATCAAAACTCCTGGAGTGCACACCAGATCAGAACGCGATTAATTTCGCAGGTGTCATCTCAGGTAGAGCGAAATATTCCACTGATTAAAACTTGTGTAGCCCTATGTCCACTCCTAGGATTATTAGGCACGGTTACCGGCATGGTTGAGGTTTTCGAAGTCATGGCTATATCAGGCTCCGGTAGCCCACAATCTATGGCCTCGGGCGTGTCCAAAGCAACTATTCCTACAATGGCTGGCATGGTTGCTGCACTTTCGGGCGTGGCTATGGCAACTTACTTACAACGCAAAGCTAGCCGTGAACGCGCATTGTTAGCGGATCACCTGGTTATCGGAGAATTTAAATGAGACAGTTTTTTAACCAGACCGAAGTCGAAGAAGAAGCAGAGATTGATATCACACCGATGTTGGATGTGGTGTTTATCATGCTGATTTTCTTTATTGTAACTGCGACTTTTGTCAAAGAAGCTGGCATTGATGTTAACCGTCCTGATGCTGCCACGGCAGTGAAAAAGGAAAAAGCTAACATTCTGATAGCCATTGGCCCTAATAATGATATCTGGATTGATAAGCGAATGATCGATATTCGCTCGGTGCGTCCTAATATTGAGCGCTTGCATGCAGAAAACCCACAGGGTTCGGTTGTTATTCAGGCTGACAAAGAATCTAAAACTGATACTTTGATCCAAGTTATGGACGCGGCCAGGCAGGCCGGTGTTTATAATGTTGCGATTGCCGCTCAAGATTAATAATTACAGACATGTCACTAACTATTAATCAAAAATTATCTTCAAACCAGTCAGGTGGCCTGTCCAGAGTGGGCATTGGCTTAGTACTGGCTGCATTTGTTACCCTAAGTCTGTTCTGGTTGATGCAATACCTGATCGATACTGCAGACCGGACCCTTAACGAACAAACGGCTGGTAATGTGTTGGATTTCGTTAGGGTTAAACGCGATGAGGCTATCGAACGGCGACAATTGAAGCCTAAGAAGCCACCGCCACCTGAAGCTCCACCACCACAGCCTCCAACTCCGCAGCTGGACAATCTCAACCCAAGCGCTAATAAAATCGCAATTACAGCGGTTCCGGTTGAAACTGAAATTGCAATGACTGGCGGCTTTAGTCTTGGAGTAGGCGAGGGTGATTACCTACCTATCGTGAAAGTTGCGCCTATATATCCCAGCAGAGCATCTGCCAGGGGACTGGAAGGTTTCTGTGTGGTTGAATACACGGTAACCAAATTGGGCACAACCAAAGATCCTGTGGTTGTGGAATCGCAATGTACTTCCAGCGTTTTCCATCGTGCATCTGTTAGTGCTGCGCTAAAATTTAAATATAAGCCACGGATTCTTGATGGTCAGGCCGTAGAAGTTTCCGGTGTCCAAAATAAATTTACTTATGAGTTACTTGATGATTAATAGTCCACTAACGCTCGCAAATTTTACTCGTGCCCTAGCCAGACGCAGTTTATCTGCGCTGCTGATCGGACTGCTGTGTGCGCTAATCACCACCACAACTTTTGCCCAGTCCAGCGCAAAAAAAGAGCAAAAAACCAAAGTTACCGTTGCCATGAGTCAAGAAGTTTATGATCGACTTGAAGAAATTCAGGCACTGGTAGAAGCCTCAGACATTAATGGGGCTATAGCTAAAATACGTACCTTGCAAGAAAAGAAAAAGCTTTCACCCTACGAAAAGGCACAAATTTGGAACATAACAGCCTATGCCTATTATGTTCAGGAAAACTATAAGAAGGCTATTTCTGCATATGAGAGTCTCTTGGCTCTACCTGATTTGCCTGAAGCGCTAGAGCAAACCTCACTGAAAACAATGGCTCAGTTACACTTCACCACCGAAGACTACAAAAAGACCCTTGTCACTCTAAGGCGCTTACGCGCTGTAGTGCCTTCGCCGGCCGCAGATGTTTATAATTTAGAAGGTTCTGCCTATTATCAGATGGAGGACTTCAAAAAAGCCATTCCACCGCTGAAAAAAGCCATCGATATGTATATGGATCAGGGTAGAACACCTAAGGAAAGCTGGCTGTTACTGCTGCGATTTTGCTACTATGAGCTAAAAGACTACCCCAATATGCTTAAAACACTCGAGCAGTTAATTGAAACTTACCCTAAAGACTCTTATGTGCTAAACCTAGCGGGTGTATATAGTGAGTTGGGCGATACTAAAAAACAGTTGGTGTTAACAGAGTCGCTATTTGAGAAAGGCTATATTGATAAGAAAAAACATGCAGTCAACCTGGCAAACCTGTACTTGATGCATGAACTGCCGATAAAAGCAGCAGAGTTACTCGAAACTGAAATGAAAGCCAATAATGTAGATGAAAGTGTACGAAACCTGCGTCTATTATCACAAGCTTGGTATTCTGCCAGGGAAGACAAAAAAGCCATCCCGCCATTAAAACGGGCAGCTGCAGTTGGTAACGATGGGGAGCTTTATATCCGCTTGGCACAATCATATATTAACCTTGAGCAATGGAACAACGCTGCTGATTCAGCTAAAAAAGGCCTGGCAATTGGTGGGGTGAAGCGTAAAGATACCGCAAACATCATGTACGGCATGGCTTTATTCAACCAGAAAAAACTTGAGCAGTCGAAGCGAGCCTTCCAGGCGGCTGGTAAGGATAAACGCAGTAAGCGTGCGGCAGGTCAGTGGATCAAGTATGTTGATAGTGAAATTCGTCGCCGCGATATGCTTGAGCAAAAATTACCGGAAATGAAAGCTCGTGAGATTGACGATATTCTAAAAGCCAATCAAGTCTCATCAGAATAAACACATATCATCTCAATTACAGAATATAAAAAGCCGCGATTATTTCGCGGCTTTTTTGTTTCAATAGTTAATTGAATCTTCAACGATATTTAAATACCTCAATTTTTTGTTTCCCAGTACTTGAGCTGGGATATTGCAACTGCTAGAACTGGTGTTTCAGCTCAAAGACTAGAAAGATAAATCTTATAATGCTATTGATGACAAAGTTGATTTGGGTGATTTTTCCTTTAAAAACAGTTATACTGCGTTACGCTACATTTTCAACTGGTTCTTGTCAGAAGATTTCTCCTGTTAATTTCCCTGTTAGATTTGTAACATCCAATATTTTATTTTAATAGTTAATGAGGTAATTATCATGGCAACAGGAACCGTTAAATGGTTTAACGAATCCAAAGGCTTCGGCTTTATCACCCCTGAAGATGGCAGCAAAGATGTATTTGTACATTTCTCTGCTATCGCTAGCGAAGGTTTCCGTACATTGGCTGAAGGCCAAACGGTTAACTTTGATGTAGAAGATGGCCCGAAAGGACCACAGGCAGTAAATGTTACAGCATAGATAATAGTCTATTCGTTATCTTGACAAGCCCCGTAATTGCGGGGCTTGTTCGTTTTTAGGCTAATAAAACTACTAAGTATTAACTTCGCGCGTTTTTACACCAAAAATATGAATAATTGTGGTGAAATAGGTATATATCATATCAATTCATAGGCTTTGCTTAATGTTTGGATAGTGGGTGTAATTGATGTATACTGTCAGCGTTAATATTGTGTTAAATTAACCGGAAGATCTTGTGATCTTCAAATCAACAGATAAATAGACAAACTATCCTAGAGGAATACCTTATGTCCACTGATAATTCAAAACTAAGTACGGCGATTCGCTTTGCGCTTGGTATTGGCGCGTTAGCGTTGGTTCCAAATGTATTTGCACAAGACGCCGAAGATGTAGCTAATGAAGTTACAGAAGATGCAGAAGATGCACTTGAAGAAGTAATTGTTACCGGTTCGCGTATTAGGCGTGCCAATATCGATAGCGCCAGCCCGGTTACAGTCATCGATCGCGCTGATATGGAAATCACCGGTTTGACAGATGTTGGTAACCTACTACAAAGCATCCCATCAATGTCAGGCTCCCCAATCGGCACAACTACTAATAACGGTGGTAACGGTACGGTAAGGATTGATCTGCGCGGTATGGGTACTGCCCGTACACTAACCCTAGTTAACGGTAGACGCGTTGTTGACGGTGGTGACTATCAGGCAATTCCATCTACCATGATAGAACGAATTGAAATCCTGAAAGATGGTGCCTCAGCTATTTATGGTGCAGATGCTGTTGCTGGTGTTGTAAACATCATCACCCGCTCCGATTTCACCGGCATTGAAGTCGCAGTTCAAACGGCAGACTGGTTTGATGCAAAAGGCGGCCAAGAATCTTACTCATTAATCGCTGGTCGTGAATTCGACAGCGGTAACTTTGTGTTCGGTGCTGAGTTTGTAACTCAGGAAGAAGCTTTCCAGCGTGATGTGCCTTGGGCCTTCATGCAAGATTCATTCTATATTTATCCAACATCTGCCGGTGGTTGTGAAAACCAGATTACTGACCCATATACCGGTACAGGAGCAGGCGGGTGTTTACCTATTGGTTCATCACGAATTCCAGAAAGTCGTTTGCCTTTCTACAGCCAGGGCCTGTTTTTAATCGGCGACCCTGCAACTTCTCCAAATGAAGTAGGTCTGATGACACCACATGATGGCCGTACATATAACTATGCGCCGGTTAACTACCTCCAGACTCCATACGAGCGGACCAATATATTTGGTGAAGCCAGTTTTGATATCACCGACAATGTTCGCTTCAAAGCTGAATTCCGTGGTAACAGTCGTGCATCAGCACAGCAGTTAGCGCCATTGCCATTCACTGGTGGTGATCCGATGTATAATGGTTTCTACGATGATCCTGCAACTGGAGAAACTGTTTCATTCACCGGTATCTCACAAGATAACTACTATCTGCGTAGAGCTGTTGATGCATACAATGCTGCCAACGGTACTTCATTGATTTATGAACCAGTGATTCAACCTCGTCGTCGTATGATTGAAACCAATCGTCGCTTTGAGCAAGACATCACTCAGTACCAATGGACTGCTGCACTAGAAGGTGAACTCAATAATGACATGAGCTGGGATGTCTTCATAAACGAAGGTCATCGCAGTACTACCAGTCGTGACTTTGGTCAGTTTGCCGGTTCCCGCTTATTTAACGCTTTGGGCCCATCAGCCGATTTGAACGGTGATGGTGTACCGGAATGTTATTCTGATGTTAACAACCCAGGCACATTGATTGTTGGTTGTGTTCCACTGAATCTGTTCGGTGGTGGTGTAGTTGATGAAGGTGGTAATCCAGTAGTAACGACTTTAACCCAGGACATGCTGGATTATATCTCTCTGGATACTGTTGACTCCACCGTTACAAACCAGCGCACTGCCGGTGCTAACCTTACAGGTTCTGCATTTGAATTACCTGGTGGAGAGCTAGGCTGGTCTGTTGGTTGGAGCTATTGGAAACAGGATCTGGCAGTAATTCTAGATTCTGCTAAAACCATTGGTGCTGTAACTGGTAATGTTGGTGCAAGCACAGAAGGTTCACTGACCAATAATGCGCTCTATGCAGAATTCTATGCACCTGTGTTCGATAATGGTTCGCAAAGCATCGCTCTAAAAGGTGGTGTGCGTTATGATGACTGGGATGCATTCGGTAGTGATACTACCTATCAAATTGGTATTGAAGGCGGTGTGACTGATAACATCAAGCTGAGAGCTACATATGGCACGGTATTCCGTGCTCCTACAATTAGCGATCTGTTCGGTGGTGTAGTTGATAGCTTCCCTACTTACAATGATCCTTGTATACCTGCAGCCGGCGATCCACTGCCAGCAGGTTGTGCTCAGCTGGGTGTTCAGACCGATAGCCAGGTATTGGCCCGTGTTGGTGGTAACCCATTCCTGCAGCCAGAAACTGGTGATACCTTCACCGCAGGTGTAGTCTGGACTCCGGTTGTTGGTGATCACGCCTTTACAGTAATTGCAGATTACTGGCAGATTAACCTGGAAGATGGAATTGCTGCAGTTGGTGTTCAGTTTACCCTCGATGAGTGTTATCTCGAACAGAACCAGAACGCTTGTGCACTGATTACTCGTAATGCTGATTATTCAATTAATAATATTATTAATGCACAATTGAATCTTTCTACGGAAGAAGCTAGTGGTATCGATTTCGAGTTTGGATGGGATTGGTCAACTGACTATGGACAGTTTGGAACATCCATCCTGTGGACTCACTTGCTTTCTCGGGAAATCCGTCAGTTTGATGGAAATCCTATTGAAAAACTTGAAGGCACCTATGATGGAGATCGTGGTGCTGCCTATGCAGTAGATAAAGCAAATTTCTCCGTTCAATGGACTAAGGGTGATTTCTCACTTGGTTATTTAGGTGAATATATCAGTGGCTTAGATGCTGAGGCACCTTTTGCTGCATATACACAGCAAATTGATTATGCGTTGTATCATGATATTGTAGGTAGCTACACATTCAGTGCTATGAACAGCGATATGGTTTTCTCAGCGGGTATAACCAACATAACCGATGAAGCACCTCCATATATCAATGCTGGTTTTAATGGTCACACTGACCCTGCTACATACCGCTTATTTGGCATAGGTTACTATGCGCGTCTGAAGTGGTCTTACTAATAGTTTAGTTTTAACTTTAGTATGAAGAAGGGCCGCTAATATAGCGGCCCTTTTTTTTATGTACAGGATGTACGGTACTTCGCGAGGAGCACAAGGATGTGCGGCGCGAAGCCTACCAGAATCCAAAACTCTTTACGGTTTAATACCCAAAGCTAAACAAAACCTCATAAGATGTACGGTACTTCGCGAGGAGCACAAGGATGTGCGGCGCGAAGCCTACCAGAATCCAAAACTCTTTACGGTTTAATACCCAAAGCTAAACAAAACCTCATAAGATGTACGGTACTTCGCGAGGAGCACAAGGATGTGCGGCGCGAAGCCTACCAGAATCCACAGCTCATCATGTTAAAACTCAAAGCTAAAACAAAACCCTATAAGATGTACGGTACTTCGCGAGGAG
>JAKITM010000106.1 GCA_021648045.1 Lysobacterales bacterium | reverse complement strand
TCAGTTTTTTAATCATCATTATTCTGCTCTCAACTTGGTTGTGCACACCCCAGGGGCTGAATTTATTTCCCAGCAGGGGCTGGCGCGTGGATAGCCTAGCTTCATGGTTTACCTATGCTACCGTGCCAAGTTTGGCGCTGATTATAGTCACCGTATTTTTCAACCTGCGATTTTACCGGGCACTGTTGTTGGATGAGATGCAGCAGGACTATATCCGCACCGCACGGGCGTATGGCGCAGGTCCCTTTAGCATTATGTTCAAGGAGGCGTTGCCTAACACCCTGATCCCGTTCCTTACCCGCTTGTTATTTTCCCTACCCGCTATTTTAGTATCAGGCTCCTTATTGCTAGAAAGTTATTTTGGCATCCCCGGCGTTGGAAAAGTCAGTTTTGATGCTATTTTTAACGCCGACCAACCCGTACTGAATGCGATTGTTTCACTCTCGGCCATACTGGTTATCGTGATTGCCTGGCTTGTCGACTTTATTTATCCATATCTTGATCCACGGATAAACCTGCAGGCCGAATCACCATGACAGCAAGCCTGAAACCCGCAAAACCTTCATCACGATTTAAGTTGCCAACATTAGGCACGCTAATCTTTATCAGCTTTATCGGCATATTACTAGCACTCGCCGCCTACCCGCTTCCGGAGTGGCAGACCATTAGCCCTGACCGATTTGCCGGTATCAGCCTAGAACACCCGCTGGGAACCAACGCGCTCGGTCAGGACATTGCCTCCCGTGCTGAAACAGCCAGCTGGCACTCCCTAAGAATCGGTCTAATCGTCGCTTTGTGCGCGGGTTTTCTCGGTGTCAGCTTGGGCCTGTTGTCAGGTTGGTACGCGGGGCGTTGGCCAGATACTATTATCCTCTGGTTAACCGGCTTAATGGAGGCCATCCCCTTCTATTTGTTTGTTGCCGCATTCGCCTATGCCTTACGGCAATTTAGTTGGTCTATGGAACTGGCGATGGTAATTACCTTTTGGACAACAATGGCTCGGCTGATCCGTGCCGAGGTAATCCGACTTAAACAACGCGACTTTATTCTCTCCGCACGCGCCATAGGATTAAGTCCTGGCCAAACTATGACGGCCCATATCCTGCCTAACGCTTTGCCGGTTCTGCTAGTGCAGTTGAGCATGATTTTCATTGCCGCAATTAAGGCTGAGGTCATCCTCAGCTTCCTCGGCCTGGGTAATAACAGCAACATCAGTTGGGGACAAATGATTTCTGAAAGTACCCATGAAGTCATCAGTGGCCACTATATGAATTTCTTTAGCGCCTCAATTTTATTATTCATGCTGATCTATTCTATTAGTTTAATCACCGATAACCTGCAGACCCGCAGTGATCCGCGCCAGGGTGTTGCATAATGGATCCGATAGTCAGCATCAGAGACCTGAGTATCAGCTACCCCGGTAACGGCTCTAGATCCGCAGTGAAGCACATAAGTTTGGATATTCTTCCCGGTCAGGCGGTAGGTCTGGTAGGAGAATCCGGTTGCGGAAAAACCACCCTCGCGCTGGCATTGATGGGAATGTTACCACCCGGCTGTGACCATCGCGGTGAGATTATTATTGCCGGACAAAAAGTGGATTTCTATCAGCGACCGGGGCAGCCATCGGCGCGCGATCATTGCGCCATGATTTTCCAGAACCCGCAGACATCCTTAAACCCGGTTATTTCAGTTGGCACACAAATCAATCGAGTCATTCAGCGTTATAGTCGCTTAAAAAAATCAGCTGTCCCGGACCGGCTTGCTGAATTATTGGTGTTGGTTGGCTTGTCGGATCATTGCAGGAAACTATACCCACACGAGCTTTCCGGCGGGATGCAGCAACGGGTTTTATTGGCGATGGCATTGGCGCGCGAAGCCAGTATATTGATAGCAGACGAACCAACGGCCGCTCTAGATGCCGGCACCCGATTGCAAATTCTCAATCTGCTCAAACAATTACAGGAACAGCAAAAGCTTAGTTTATTGCTCATTAGCCACGACCTCTCTGCCATTGCCAGGGTCTGCCAGCAGGTTGTAATCGTGTATCAGGGTCGGGTTGTTGAGCAAGCTCCACAGAAGTTAATTTATACTCAGCCCCGTCACCCATACAGTGCTGGCTTGCTGGCTGCCATTCCAAAAATTCACCCACAAAGACCGCGCAAACTGCAGACGCTACTGGGAGAGGCAAACCACTCTTCAGACCAAACTGGATGCGACTTTGCTTCGCGCTGCTCCAGACGGGAAGCATATTGTGAGCAACAACTGCCACCACTCAACGCTACCCTGGAGAAAAGCCAGCAATTTGCCTGCTTTAACCCAAGACCTTTACCCGCGGTGAGAAAGTGAAGCCTATCGATACACCAACCGGGGTACACGCTAGGGGCTTGATGAAGCTCTGGCCATCCTATAACAAGCAAGCCCCACGGGTTGGTCTGAACAATTTGGATTTAATTATTCCGGCGGGAAAAACCTATGGCCTTGTAGGCGAATCCGGCAGTGGGAAATCAACCCTAGCACTAGCGTTACTTCGACTAGTTAAACTGGATGCTGGTGAGGTTTGGATCAACGGTCAAGCTATTCACACTCTCAGCCAAGCTGAACTTCGGGCACAGCGCCAGCACATACAACTGATCTTTCAAAACCCTCTGGCCGCACTGGATCCCCGTCAGATGATCGATAATGCCATCCTGGAACCGCTCAATCTACATAAAATCGGCACTGCCATACAACGGAAGCAACAATTACGAAATTTATTCGAACTGGTCGGGCTTAGCCAGTCTTTAGCTAACCGCTACCCACACCAACTTTCCGGTGGACAACAACAACGGGTAATGATTGCCCGGGCACTTGCCTGCCGGCCCAGCTTTCTGATCGCAGATGAGCCGGTATCAGCATTGGATGCTCCCATTCAGGCGCAAATCCTTAACCTTCTGCGGGAATTACAGGCCGAACTGGGTTTTACTATGCTATTTATTTCACATGATCTTGCGGTGATCCAGTTTATCGCCGATATTGTCGGTGTTATGTATCAGGGAGAATTGCTGGAGCAGGCAGAAAACGAGGTATTATTCAATAACCCCTGTCACCCTTATACTGAAAGCCTACTAGCGGCAGCGGGAGCCGGAATTCAAACTACAAGGCTGAATCCTCCCGAGCAAGCGCGAGGAAAAAACCCGCTAGCCGGTAGCTGTTGCTATAGCGGCAGTTGTTTGCGCGGCATGGCCGTATGTAGCCAACAGACACCCACGCTCAGGTATATCAACAAATATCCGCCGCATTGGGTAAAATGCCTGCATTATGAAAATTGACATACGATTCAGCTTTAAAATATTCCTGTTACTGATAGCATTTGTTCTGGTCACATCTTGCGGCGGAAAACAGCACAAAATATCTAATCAGCCACCACAGATATTCATCGCCAATATTGAAACCATTGGTGAAGATATCCAGTTTCAATTACAAATTCGAAATATTAACAACATCGCTATTCCTAGGGCACGGGTTCATTTTGAGTTTTTTTTCGCTGATACACCGGCCTTTAATGGAGTGCAAACCCTCGACCTCAGTCTCGATGGACGCGGCACTGAGAAATCTGGTTGGCGGGGAAAAGCCAATCCTGAAGTTATTCAAAGTCTAAAACAACTGACTGACGGTAGCATCCGGGACCTAGACTATCGCTCTACCGGTGAGATGATTAATTTAGATACCAACAAAAAGTTGGCCTTTAGTAAACGCGGTAAAGTTTTTGCCGTGCCCGGAAAACCCGGACATTTTCGTGTGGCTGGGGTTTCCGATCGCAGTCGGGTCAATCACGAAGCTATAAATAAGGATGAAAACTACCATTAATCCACCAGGGAAAAATAATTACGCTGGTGGAATATAAACTACTGGAAAATCAAAAAATACAGTCGCTGTTTCAACGACAATAAACCCCATCAAGTTTTATCTGAACATTTCGATATGGGGGATATTATCTTCAAGGTATTCATCACCTTCGGGCTTAAAGCCGAGACTGGTGTAGAAATTCTGTAGATGAAATTGTGCTGATAAACGGATACCCTGGCCCGGATAATAACGCTCGGTAGCTTGCATGCCTTGCTCCATCAATTCCCGACCAAGCCCACTACTGCGTTGCCCTAAACCAACAATAACCCGACCAATGGCAGGTTCTGCATATTTCACCCCTGGGGCTAGCAGGCGCAGGTATGCCACCAGCTCAGTCCCCTGCACTCCACAAAGATGCCAAGCCGCCTGATCAAGGCCGTCCATATCCTGATAGGGGCAATTTTGTTCAACCACGAACACTTCACATCGCAAAGCCAGCATCTGATAGAGCGTGTCGGCATTCAGTTCCGCAAAGGAATACCAGTTCCAGATCGTATTATTTTCAGACATTCGGTTACAATTCCCAGTCACTCGAAACAATCAACATCATAACTCATGCCCAGCCCTAATAATTCACTCCGGCACCTGCCATTATTTGTGGCGATTGAAAGCCAAGCGGAAAGCTTCAACCCCAGCGTGTTTATGTTTTCCAAAAGCATGGCCCAGCAGTTGCTTGCTCACTTGTCTGTAGATCTTGCGGAAATACTGCCCGATGTGCAAAAAACAGCGATAACTACAAGTGCAGCATTGTACGACCAAAGCCAGTTATTACGAGCGGATCTGCCGATTTTTAACACTCTTTCAAAACTGCTAGAAGCCAGTTTTTCCGGTCAGGATTTTCAACCACGCCTACTGGCTTTTGGTGCGCATAAGGGGCAGCTACCTGCAATTGCGTTAATGCCAGAAGCTGAGCTTATGGGAGGGTCATTCCAATTAATTCCGCTGCAACTGAGCGCCAGCGCTGAACTTATCGACCCATTGGCAGAGCAACTGGAACACCTGCTGCTAGAAAAAGGTCAATTATCTGCACATAGCGCTCAATGGTTACAAGAAGAGCTGGGGCAAAAAATAATCCATGCTCGCTTTATGACTCTTAATGACTTGCTGGCTATGTTGTATATGCAGCTGGAAACAACGGGTCTTGCCCCATTGTGGCAATGGCTGGAGAAGATGCTGCACAAGCCAAACTTCAGCGCTGATATCTGTCTTGAGAATGGCCCGAAAATCAAATACCGTAATGGCACAGTAAACATTCACTTTTTAAGCTTTGACCAATGGGCGGCAGCGTTCTCAGAGCCTGAAGAAAATTACCTTGCCTGGCTAAACCTATATCGGCAATCGGCATTACTGCTCGAAGCCCACGGTCTGGCTGTGAATATTCTGGTATTAAGCAATAAAGGCGAGCAACAACTTGATTCGCTCTATTGTGAGCCAAGCACCGGCAATGCCCGCAGCGAGGGCATTACTCACCACTTCAATCCACAACTCGGATTGCTTGCTACCAGTGCCAATGTAGATGGTCAGCAATTTAATTATTACCCACTTAAACCTGCCGGTATTGAAGAGCTAAAAGCCTTACTAACTGCCCGTTACCCCAAAACCATCACTGTTAATCAGTATACTGGCCTCTGTATAGACCAAAATCAGCGGAAGTTAAGCACCAACAATGAGTAAACCATTCGACAAAAACCCTCTCGTGCGTGTCGCAAATTCTCCGATTCACGGGCGTGGATTATTTGCCCGTGAAGATATTCCGGCAGAAGCTTTTATTGGCACTTATGCCGGCAAAAAAACCATGGATAACGGCATGCATGTGCTATGGGCCTGGGATGAGGCAGACGATGAATGGGTGGGCGTTGATGGCAATAATGAAATGCGCTTCCTGAACCACTCCAGCGAGCCCAATGCAGAATTCTACGACACCGATCTCTATGCATTAGGCAATATCACCGCTGGTGATGAAGTCACCTTCGACTACCAATGGGATGAAGAGGATTAAGCCGAGGAAAACGTATCGTGGCCCCTCTTGAATAGTTTTAATATAGCCCCACTTTATAACGATAGAATTTAAACAACAATTTGCACCCGGAGAAACTTATGAGCCTGGATACTGCCACTCGCGAAGCTATTGAAAACCACCTGCAACAAGACAAGGTTGTGCTATTTATGAAAGGCACACCAGAACAACCCATGTGCGGGTTTTCCGCGACTACCATAGGCATGCTGAACCAATTGCTTCCAGAGTTCCACAGCATTAATGTGCTGGCCGATGAAGCCATTCGTGAAGGCATTAAAGTCTACGGCGATTGGCCAACCATTCCACAGTTGTATATTGATGGTGAACTAATTGGCGGTTGCGACATTATTACCGGCATGTTCAATTCCGGCGAACTACACGAAATGCTGGGTCAGCCTAAACCTGACCGCAGCCCGCCGGAAATCAGCATTACTGATCAGGCAGTAAAAAATATTTCTGAAGCCATGAGCGGACATGATGACCTGGCTCTGCATTTTAGTATCGATAACAGCTGGCAGGCGCGCTTCCAATTAGCTGCGGTCGAAGGTCACGAAATTGAAGTTGAATCCAACGGCATGAAAATCCTGATGGACCTGCCTACCGCCCAAAAAGCCAAAGGCGCGCTTATCGACTGGGTAGACACTCTCGATGGCGAAGGCCTGAAAATTGATTTACCCGGCGCACCCAAGCCGGTCAACCAGTTGTCAGCTAGTGAACTTAAACAACGCCTAGATAGCCATGAAATCCTGCTGCTGGATATCCGCAACCCACAAGAACGCGCACTGGCAAGTATTCCAGGCTCAGATGCGTTGGACAAAGCCATGCTGGAAAAGCTGGAAAACATGCCCAAAGACACCGCAATGGCATTTATTTGCCAGCACGGCAATAGTTCACAAGGTGCTGCTGAACACTTCCGCCGCAAGGGGTTTACTAATATCCACAATGTTACCGGTGGTATCAATGCCTGGTCTCTGGAGGTGGATGATTCGGTGGCCCAGTACTAAACAATCAAATCCATAGATGCTGGGCTTACTTGTATATAATATATAATACATAAAGCCATTTAATATATGTTATATTATATATATGAAAACAGCGTCTCTTTCTACCTGTTCAAACCATACCCTTCGTGCGGTGGCCCTTCTGGCCACCATGATCAAAGCCGCTCGCAAACAGCGTAATATGAGCCAAGCAGCCTTGGCTGAACGCCTCGGGGTCAGCCTATTGACTGTCCGGGCGATTGAAAAAGGCAATTTAAAAGTTGCCGTAGGCACAGTTTTTGAAGCTGCCGCAATTGTTGGCATCCCATTACTGGCTAAAAACCAGCGTGAGCTGGACCAACTGACAAAAAGCCTGGCAGCACTTACCACTATTTTGCCGCAGCGCAGTGGGCGAAAAACAGTGATAGCTGACGATGACTTTTAATACTGAGGCTTTCGTCTGGATATGGCTGCCGAAAGAAAACCTGCCCGTGGTGGCCGGGAGACTTTTTGATGCAGGCAACAGCCCGCAGAGATTCAGCTTCACTTATGGCAGGAGTTATCTCGAGCGGGAAAATGCTATCGCGCTATCACCTTTTGAATTACCACTACAAAGCGGGATACAGGAAACTCTAGGCATGAGTATTATGCCATCGTGCCTGCGTGATGCCGGACCGGATGCCTGGGGCCGAAGAGTACTGGAAAGCAGTCTGGTTAAAACTGGGCTGAACGAACTCGACTACCTGTTGTTATCTGGTAGCGACAGAATTGGCGCGCTAGACTTCCAAGCCAGCAGCAAACAGTATGTAGCCCGTGCGATGAGCCACCCGCAACTGCACGAATTAATCCGGGCTGCGGAAATGGTAGAAAATCACCAAACCCTTCCGGTAGAGCTTGAAAATGCGCTGCTGCGCGGCACCAGTGTAGGCGGGGCACGACCCAAGGCCATACTTGAAGAAGGACCGAATCACTATATCGCCAAGTTCAGCTCAACGGCGGATACTTATAATGCGGTAAAAGCCGAGTTCATCGCCATGACCCTAGCTTCTCGTTGCGGCCTCAATACAGCCAGTGTTTCATTGAAAAGATCTCTGCACAAGGATGTTATTCTGGTTAAACGCTTCGACCGTATCGACACCAGCAACGGCCTCTGCCGACGACAAATGCTGAGTGCATTAAGCCTGCTGCAACTGGATGAAATGGAGGCTCGTTATGCCAGCT
>JAKITM010000105.1 GCA_021648045.1 Lysobacterales bacterium | reverse complement strand
CACGACCTGACAGAACAGAAAGACTAGATAACAAGTGATGCCCTAATAGCCCGAAAATCGGGAAGGGGATATTTTAACCAGAGGCTTGACTTTGTGCTTCATAGAAGGGTGGGCATTTATGCCCACGTGTATCGAATAGATAAAGTTGATCACCCATCACTAGCACGGCGACGGAACCAGAGAGTGATAAATAGGAACACTGCGGTTATGACTAAGCCCATCAGCATTTGCGTGGAAAATAAACGATCGAGCATATTGCTAATGGTTGGTGCGTGATCAAAGGTGGATGTCACTGGCATGCCGAGGCTAACAGAAACAGTATGTTCGGAATCGCTGCTTCCAGTGATTTGGCCTGCGAGGATAGCCGGGCTGTTGGCTATCCATTTGCTGGTAATTCCCAGCACATTGTCTTGTAGTTGGAAGGTCTTCAAAAATCCGATCCACGCCTGTGATACGGCGAGCACTATGGGTGGAAGGATAGCGAAAAGCATGGGTACACGCGGCGCTTTTGAGGAAACCAATAATAACCAGGCATACAGAGGCAACATCCAGAATGAATTAGTTATCCAGCCAGCGAGCACCAAGCCCCAGGCTTTTAGAGGTTGTGCCGGCCCGAACACAAGCGTCCATGGGTTTTGGTCTGCAGTCCAGATCATTAAGCCACCAATTACCATCATGATGATTTCAGTTACTACTAGGAACACCCAGAAAATAAGAGGGATTACAAACATTGCAGAAAACAGCTTGGAGGTGATAGTAAGTGCATCAGATGCAGGTAAAGATTTCCAGAACAAGATGGATTTGTCTTTGCGGTCATCGTATAGCGAGCCCAGCAGATAGAAGAAAATCACTACCGACATAACCATAAGAAAAAACCCGGACATTGCCATCATGCTTTGGGTGACTTGATAGCCGCGATCGACTTCCGATTGCAGCGCAAACATACGCATAGCTTCACGGAAAGTATAGCCTTCGTTGTCGAAACGAACCTTGATAACCAGCCCCATCAACATGAATGCTACAGTGATTAGACCCAAGATTGCGGGAGTATTGCGAAAGGCTCCACGATTTTCCCAATATTCCCGGCGCATCAGTACTTTTAGTTTAGTTATTGACCAGCTGGTGTTCATTAATCTTCTCCCATTACAGCAACAAACAGGTCAGCAACATTAGGTGTGCGAACCTCACCCAGTGGTTCGAGCAACGCTGATTCAATTCCCTGAAACAGAAAAATGTGTTTACCGAAGAGAGTGCGCTCATTTAAAGGTTTTAGTTGTCTGGCTGCATCAACGGATTCCGGTGGTGCCATTAGTTCAAAATAGCTTTGCTGAACTTCTTCCATGGTGCTGTTGAGGACGATTTTTCCGTCACGAATAAATATAAGATCACTGAGGATGTGCTCAATCTCTTCGACCTGGTGGGTGGTGATAATAATGGTGCGCTCTTCATCAAAATAATCATTGAGTAAATTGGTGTAAAAAGTTTTACGATAAATAATATCAAGGCCCAGGGTGGGCTCATCTAGCACCAGTAATTTGGCATCAATTGACATTACCAGGGCCAGATGTAATTGAGCCACCATGCCTTTGGATAGTTGTTTTACTTTGCTATCCATGCGGATTTTGGTTTTTCTCAGTAACTGCGTGCATTTTTCCCGAGAAAAGCGGGTGTGTAAGCCTTCCACTAGATCAATGGATTCACTGACTCTTATCCAGCGGGGCAGAACAGCAACATCGGCAATAAATGACACTTGCTCCATTAATTCATCGCGGTCTTTGCGTGGGTCCAGCCCAAGAACTTTTAACTCACCAGAAAAAGTTGTGAGACCTAGAATGGCTTTTAAAAGGGTGGTTTTACCGGCACCATTAGGACCAATCAGGCCAATTATACGGCCGTTACCAATCTCCAGGTTTACATGGTCAACGGCATACTGATTGCCATATTTTTTACATAGATCTTGTGTGCTAATCACTGTATTCATGGGTTTGCTGGCCTATTTATTGGTTGCATTCTTTTTAAGGGGTTCAAGCAAACTGGCAGGGTCAATATCCAGCCGCTGCATACGCGCGAGGATATCTGGCCATATTTGACTGCGGAATTTTTCTCTTTCAGACAATAATAATTGCTTGCGAGCACCGGTTTTGACAAACATTCCAAGCCCACGGCGCTTTTCCACAATGCCCTCATCAACTAGTAATTGGTAGGCTTTAGAGACCGTAATCGGGTTAATTTGCAGCTCAGCAGCTACTTGTCTAACCGAGGGCAGGGGATCTGCTTCATCCAATGAGCCTTCAAGTATCCGTTCGATGGTACGCTCACAAAGTTGCCAGTAAATTGGCTGGTTTTCATTCCAGTTATGGGTCATTGATTTTAGCCTCAGAACAAGCGCAAAACGGCCCAGGGGTTGGTAGGTATAGCCTTTTCGATAGTCACTACAGCCACAGACTCAATCCCACTGCTGTGCGAGTTTTCATCACAAGTTTGTAGCTCTGCGACTTGTTGGGTAACAGGCATATTGGAAACATCGAGATTCGTATTACTTGCCTGAGTGCTCCAAATAAGCAGCACTGCACTAAGGATCGCCATTGAATGTGGAATCATGTTTAATTTTTTTGTGGCCATTCTTAACATAATCAATATCCTTTTCTCTGTTGCTGAGTCATGTTGCTGTGTTATTTAGTAGTAGTGATGTAGTGAAGTATAACACCATAGATTGAATTGTGCAAATAAGTTTGTTGGTATAGACCAAAAAGCTATCAATATAGGCAAAAAATAGGCAAAAAAAACCCGGGTCAATAGCCCGGGTGTAGATACAGGGTTTGTTAAGGCAGGATCAAGCCATCCCAGAAATTAATCCCATAGCTTCCAGCTTGAGAATGATTTCCTGTGCTGCTTGTTCTGGACTCATATTAAGAGTATCAAGAACCACTTCGGCATGTTGTGGTGCTTCATACGGGTCATCAATGCCGGTGAACTGTTTGATTTCACCACGGCGGGCTTTGGCGTAGAGTCCTTTGCGATCGCGTTTTTCACATACTTCAATCGGAGTAGATATATGCACTTCAAGGAAGCCACCCAGAGGTTCAATTTCCGCTCTTATCTGGTCGCGGACATCAGCGTATGGTGCGATAGGTGCACAGATGGCCACGCCGCTGTTTTTGGTGATTTCGCTGGCAACATAACCAATTCGCAGAACATTCAAGTTGCGATGCTCGCGGGAGAAGCCTAATTCTGATGATAGATTCTTGCGAACCACATCACCATCCAGCAAAGTCACTGGACGACCACCCATTTCCAGCAGTTTAATCATCAATACATTGGCAATGGTTGATTTTCCGGAACCAGAAAGCCCAGTGAAAAACACCGTAAAGCCTTGTTTGTGACGAGGCGGGTAGCGTAAACGCAGAGCTTCAACCACCTTAGGAAAGGTAAACCATTCTGGAATATCCAGGCCTTCATAAAGGCGGCGGCGCAATTCCGTGCCGCTGATATTGAGCACACTTTCGCCTTCATTAATTTCATCAACAGGCGCATACTGCGCGCGCTCTTCTACATAGACCATCATTTTGAACGGCACCATTTCTATGCCCAGCTCATCTTCGTGTTGAGAGAGCAGTTCTTGTGCATCAAACGCCCCATAAAATGGCTGGTCGTTGCTATCATTGCCCGGGCCGGCATGGTCGCGACCGACAATCAGGTGGGTACAACCGTAGTTTTTGCGAATAATGGCATGCCAGAGCGCTTCACGTGGGCCACCCATACGCATGGCCAATGGCAGCAGGCTTAGCTGGGTTGTTTGCTCGGGGTAATTTGGTAATAGGGCTTCGTAACAACGCACCCGGGTCAGGTGATCGATATCGCCGGGCTTAGTCATGCCAACTACGGGATGAATAAGCAAATTAGCCTGAGTTTCGCGGGCGGCTCTAAAAGTTAATTCCTGATGCGCGCGGTGCATCGGGTTGCGGGTTTGGAAGGCAACGACACGCTGCCAGCCCAGCTTTTCAAATAATTCACGCAGCTCAGTCGGGGAATGGCGTAGATGTTTGCAGTCATAATGTACAGGCGCCTGCAACCCCTTAACCTGACCACCAATATAAACCGGATGGCTGTGTTGCTTGAGATAAGCTACTGCGGGATGTTTGCTATCAGTTGTGCCATATACAGCCTGTGCTTCAGCATCCATGTCTGGTGTCCAGATGGATTTTGCAGTCATAGTGGCAATAGCAACGCCTTCAGGGTCTCGAAGTACGAACTCATCCCCAATATTGAGTTTTGCCGCAAAGGCTTCACTTACATCCAGGGTTACCGGTATGGGCCAGAGGCTACCATCCGTTAGGCGCATATCCGATAATACTGACTGATAATCTGTTTCGGTAAGGAAACCTTCCAATGGCGAGAAGCCGCCGTTCATGATTAATTCCAGATCGCAAATTTGGCGACCGCTGAGATCCCAGTCGGACAGGGTACCGGCGTGGGCTTTAGCGGCCGTAAGCTCGGATTCAGAAATAAACAGGTTTTTTAACGGGCCGCCGTGGGCTGTGAAATTTGAACTCATTATATTGTCGCCCGTAGGCGCTCCAGCAGTGAAATGGTGCCTATTTTTGTAGATAGGTGCAGATTAAGTTTTAGCCGCTAATTATACCCTAAATTGAATAAATTCAGTGCTTTTCTATACGCTGTGGGAAGCCTAGATAATCATTATTTATACCCCAAGGGAACTGATGCCGTTCTGTGTGTTCATATTCCCTGTGAAAGGCTTGCCTGGAGTAGAGGGTGGGTAAAGTTTCAAGTATATTTATGATCTATTGTTGCCATCTGCGGGTTTAGAGGTGACAATAACAAGCTGACATTAATGGAGTTTCAACAAATGAACAAAACAAAGATTTCTATGGGTCTAATCACCCTGGCTTTAGGAAGCGCACTTAGCGTATCAGTAACTGCCTCAGAACTGAAAACTGAAGCACAGCAGTTAAGTTATATTTTTGGCCTTGATATTGGTCGCACCTTAAAAACCCAGGGAATGGATGTGGACTTTAAAACCTTGTCGGCTGCCATTAAGACGGGTTTTGAAGGTGGTGAAACACTCATGAGTGAAGAAGAAATTAACACGGCTAGACAGGCTTTTATCACCCGTAAAACGGAAGAGCAGAATGCCAAAGTAGCAGAAATGGCTACCTTAAATGCTGCTGAAGGCGTTGCGTTTCTAGCTGAAAATGGCAAGAAAGATGGTGTAGTAACTACAGCATCGGGTTTGCAATACCAGATAATTGAAGCTGGAAAAGGCGCTAAACCTAAAGCCGAGGATACGGTTACAGTTCATTATCGTGGCACTACCCTTAATGGGCAGGAATTTGATAGTTCCTATAAGCGTAATGCACCAGCTTCATTTCCACTTAACCGGGTAATTTCTGGTTGGACAGAAGGCGTACAGTTGATGCCTATTGGCAGTAAGTACAAATTCTTCATCCCGTCCGCCATGGCCTATGGTGAGCAGGGCAGTCCGCCATCAATTATGCCAAACTCAACACTGATATTTGAAGTTGAACTGATTTCAATTGGTGATGCGGAGTAACGCTACAGTCATATATCCCGGGTATTGATTATAATGCCCGGGATTTTCTATCCTAAATATTATTCTTTGATAACAGGCGTTTCAGGTGGTTAATCCGCAACGCATTCTAGTTACCGGTGGTGCCGGATTCCTTGGTTCCCGTCTCTGTGAGCACTTGCTTTCGCAAGGGCATAGCGTGACCTGCTTGGATAATTACTTTACCGGCTGCAAGCAAAACATCGAACATCTGCTGGATCAGTCGAGTTTTGAAGTGACCTGTCACGATGTTACTCTGCCGCTGTCGCTAGAAATTGATCAGATATACAACCTTGCCTGCCCAGCATCTCCAGTTCACTATCAACATGATCCGGTGAAAACTACCCGTACATCAGTACTCGGGGCTATCAACATGCTGGATCTAGCCCATCAAACTGGCGCACGAATCCTGCAAGCATCAACTTCTGAAGTCTACGGTGACCCTGCAGTACATCCCCAGCCTGAAGAATATTGGGGAAATGTTAATCCTATCGGAATCCGCGCCTGTTACGATGAGGGCAAACGCTGTGCAGAAACTCTGTTTTTCGATTATTACCGAGAATACGGGGTGGATATCAGTATTGCACGAATATTTAATACCTATGGCCCGGGCATGCAAGTCAATGACGGCAGGGTGATTTCTAACTTTATTGTGCAGGCATTAAAAAACCAGCCGATCACAATCTATGGCGATGGTTCACAAACGCGTTCTTTCTGTTATCGAGACGATTTAATTGAAGGCTTGGTACGGTTAATGAACTCAAGCCTCACCGGACCGATTAACTTAGGCAACCCGAACCCCTTTAGCATGAATGAACTGGCAGAATTAGTGATTAAAATGACAGGTTCCCAATCAACCATCGAGCACCACGACTTACCGGCTGATGACCCAAGCCAACGCCAGCCCGATATCCAGCGTGCCGTTGACGGCCTCGGTTGGAAAGCAGAAACCCCATTGCATGATGGCTTGTTGAAAACAATTGCCTATTTCAAGGGTAGGTTGGCTAACAATGACTGAGTCCTTACGCGATCAATTGCTCAAGGCTGGGCTGGCAAAACCCAAAGTTGCCCGTAAGCAACCGACTCGTCAGCACAGAAAGCCTGTGAATAAGAAACCTGTGAATAAGAAGCCTAGAGAAGTATCTGATCTGGCACAAGCTTGGCAGGCACGGGCGAAAGATGAAAAAGACAGTGCAAAAAAGCGCAGTGGTCTAAAACAGGCGGAGCAGAAACGGCGGCGTGAAATTAATAATAAAATTGTACGCTTGCTAGATTCAGGCAAACAAAACAAAGACACTGCAGATATAAGCCGAAACTTTTCCCACTTTGGGAAAATTCGCAAAATCATGGTTGATAAACCCCAACTAGAGCAACTTAATTCCGGAAGTTTAGGAGTGATTTACTTGCGCGGTCGCTACTATTTAGTGGATGCCGCTATCGCTGTTGAAGTTAAGAAAATGTCTCCGCAACATGTACCAGATTTACAGGGTAGTGAAAACCCAGAAGAATCCGATCACCCGGTGCCGGATGATTTAATTTGGTAAGCCACAGGCTTCCCTTTTCCCTCAATATGCCTACACTAAGTCCGCGAGGGCATTAAAAGCTCTTCAAGCTCTTTTTTACCCATCTCAAGCGGGTGCGTCATATTATGAAAGAATATAAATCGTTTAATCCACTGCACATAAGCTTTCTCGGTTTTTATTGCATATATTGCATAATGATATACCCGCATAGTATTTCGGACTTCATTTAATAGTTTTGACATATACCGCCTCAATTCTGTATATCCAGATTAAACTACCTCCAGTAAACTTAATATCAACGACTTACCCTCGTTTAAGTAGGAATATACCGCTTGTATCCAGGGATATTTCTGTCTATTAATTCATCTCTAGTTAGCAATTAATATTTTCGCTTGCAAATCAATGGGACTGATAGCACGATATGACTAATGAAAATTCTTATACAGAACTATGGCTTGATATTCAGGTTTGGCTGTATAAATCAAAGTTAGGCATAAGAGGAAAAATTATGTATCTATGGAAAGTGGATTTGCTTGTTGAAGACTTTAAATCGGGCAAGGTATCTCAAAAAGAAGAGTTCAAATACATGCTGTTGTTTACCATAGCGATGGCTTTTGCATCGGATCCAGTTATGTATATTGGATCTTCTTATAATTATTACGATACCATTGGCTCTGCGCTAATGCTTGGCATATCAATATTTGGCGTTTATTATTGTTATAAAATCAATTCCAGTGGCGATAACAGGGATTTTATTGCGAGAATAATGTGTATTGGTCTTCCTGTTATGATTCGAGTATTAGCAGTAATGTTTCCAATACTTATTGTCGGCATGACTCTGGAGACCGCTTTTTTATATCCAGAGTCGCTTGGCGAAGAAATTGTTGAAAGTACACCAATACAAGTTGTTATCATTTCTGTGTTTGTTGCAGCATACTACTGGTATCTTTCAATAAAGATCAAAGCCGTATCGTTCAAAAATGGCTAACGAATAAGGATAGATTGTGAGAGCGAAGCGATCCACAATCTTATCCTATTGTTGGACAAGCCCGTGGTACTTTATATAAGAAAATATCTTTTTTGAAATCAGGTGGTGTGAGGCTCATTTTT
>JAKITM010000104.1 GCA_021648045.1 Lysobacterales bacterium | reverse complement strand
CAGCGGGGTTACCAGTGCGACTATACTGCCTGTAAACATATCATCACCTAAAGGAAGCTCTGATTCCTTAATTCATGTGGGTGGTTTTTCCAGAAAAAACCGAACTGTTCATCATGGTACTTGCGGGCAGCACCACTGGCAAGTATGCTCATAGTAGAAAGTATAATATGGCAAGCTGTAGATGATGAAAATTGGCTCGAACGCACCTGACCTCTCAATCAATGCTACTGGCGCTGATAGCGGTGAAAAAACCATTTCAATCAAAGACTTCAAAGGTCAATTTCTGGTTCTATATTTCTATCCTAAAGATAATACCCCCGGCTGTACCCGCGAGGGGCAAGATTTTCGCGACCTGTACCCGCAATTCCAATCTACTAACTGCGCCATTCTTGGGGTTTCCCGCGACAGTGTTCGGGTACATGAAAATTTCCGCAAAAAACATGAGTTTCCATTTGATCTTTTATCCGATGCGGATGAAAAACTCTGCCACGCTTTTGGCGTGATTCGTGAAAAGAAACTTTATGGACGAACTTATATGGGTATTGTTCGCTCTACATTCCTTATCGGTCCGGACGGTAAGCTACTGGAAATCTGGGATAAAGTAAAAGTGAAAGAACACGCGCAAGATGTCCTCTCTACATTACTCAACAACCACATAAGTTGATGGAGAAATAATGGTACACCGTAAACGGCTGTATATTCTCGATACCAATGTGCTGATGCACGACCCTACCTCCCTGTTCCGCTTCGAGGAACATGACATATTCCTACCCATGATCGTCCTGGAGGAACTCGACAACGCCAAAAAAGGCCTAACCGAAGTATCCAGGAATGTTCGTCAGGTTAGTCGTTTTATCGGTGAATTAATGGCGAACGGTGCTGACCTTAGCGACGGCCTTGAATTGCGCATGCCCGATGGGCTAAATCTTGAAATTGGCAGCGGTCGCTTATACTTCCAGACTGAATTAACCAAACCTCATAATAGCCTGTTAGCCGAGCAATCACTGGCTGACAATCAAATTCTTTCGACCGCCGCTCAACTGCAAGAACGAGAGCAGGATAAAGAAATTGTGCTGGTTTCTAAAGACATCAACTTACGCATAAAAGCAGCCATTATTGGCATCCCCGCTGAAGATTATTTTAATGACAGAGCGCTGGACGACCTCAGCTTATTGTATAACGGCGCTCGCGTAGAAGGTCCTGAATTCTGGGGTCAGCACGAGCCGGTTGAGTCATGGACTAACAAGCATTCAGTATTTTACCGCCTGCCTCGGCAAAAAGATGAGCTGTGGTATCCGCGGCAGTTCCTTGCACTGGAGGGTGACAATGGACTGGAGGCGATGGTGACTTCTTTAGAGGAAAACCATGCTGAACTGCGCGTAGTGACTGATTTCCGTCAACAAGGTCACTCTGTCTGGGGTATCAGGGCGCGTAACCGTGAACAAAACTTTGCACTGAACCTACTGATGGACCCAGAGATTGATTTTGTGACTCTAATGGGTACAGCAGGTACCGGAAAAACCCTGCTAACTCTGGCAGCGGCCCTAACCCAAACTCTGGATGATAAAATTTACAGCGAAATCATAATGACGCGAGCCACAGTTTCAGTCGGCGAAGATATTGGCTTTTTACCCGGCACAGAAGAAGAAAAAATGACTCCATGGATGGGTGCACTGACCGATAATTTAGAATTTCTGACCCAGCCTGCCGAAAACGATGAATGGGCGCGCGAGGCAACCAACGATTTGATCAAGAATCGAATCAAAGTGCGTTCGATGAATTATATGCGCGGCAGCACCTTTCTGAATCGTTTTGTGATTATTGATGAGGCTCAAAACCTTACCCCGAAACAAATGAAAACCCTGCTAACACGCGCCGGTCCAGGTACAAAAATGGTATGCCTTGGGAATGTCGAGCAAATCGATACGCCCTACCTGACAGAAACAACTTCCGGACTAACCTTCGCTGTAGATCGGTTTAAAACCTGGCAACACTCGGGGCATATAACTCTACGCACAGGTGAACGATCTCGGTTGGCACATTATGCTTCAGAAAATTTATAAGCTGCCTCGCACCTGTGTAGTAGCACCAGAAGAGTTACGAGCTTGTGGCTAGTAAAGCTAAAAAGCTTGGGTATGCAGGCTGCGGTTTTAGCTCGCGGTTTCTAATGACTCTGGTATTTCCTCTCGCGGCCAAGCGCTCAAAATAGCACTCACCAGGGTGGCCAAAGGGATCGCAAAAAACACACCCCAGAAGCCCCATAAGCCGCCAAAAAACAAAATTGCCACGATGATCGCGACCGGGTGTAAGTTAACAACTTCTGAAAATAATACGGGTACCAGCACATTCCCATCAAGTCCTTGAATAATACCGTAGGCGACAAGGATTGCACCAAAATCCCAACCCCAGCCAAACTGGAAAAATGCCACCAGTGCTACCGGCAAGGTAACTACGGCCGCGCCGATATAGGGTACCAATACCGAAAAGCCCACAATGGTTGCCAGCAATGCTGCGTACTGCAGCCCTAACATAAGAAAAACGATATAAGTTACTACGCCAACAATCAGGATTTCGACTGTTTTACCGCGCACATAGTTGCCAATTTGGTCATCGACTTCACTCCACACTGATGACACCAGATTACGATTGCCGGGTAAGTAGCTGCGAATCCAGTCAACAATCTTCTGCTGGTCTTTCATCATGAAAAACACCAAGATTGGAACCAGCACCAGAAAGACCAGCAAGCTAACCAGACCCAAGACCGAAGACAGCGACCAGGCCAGAATTTGCTGCCCACCACCGGCAAAATCAGCCCCGAGTCGGGCGATAACCTCATTCAACTGAGCCTGGTTAATTAATTCAGGGTAAAGCTCCGGAAGCCGCTGTAACAGAACCTGCCCCTGGGAAATGTAATTTGGTATCTGTTGAACCAAATGTGTGAGCTGACGGGTTAATAATGGTAATAGGCCGAATAAAAAGAACAGCAATAACGCCAGAAACAATAGAAATACCAGCATTACCGAGATTAATTGCGGCACACCCATATTTGTTAGGCGCCGCACCAAACCATTTAATAAATATGAAATCACCAGCGCAACCACTGCCGGCGCCAGCATTTTTCCAAAGAAGTAAAAGAAAGCAATGCCGATAATCAGAAAAGACAGAAGCATAACCACTTCAGGATTGGAAAAATTGCGCTGGAACCAGTTAGCGATCAGATTCATTCGGATTACATTCTCATCTGGAAATTAACAGTAGTTGCAGTATAACACCCAGCGCAAATATCACTCGCAGTGAAGCATACGGGGCAGAATAAATGCAGGGGGGAAAACAGTGATGTAAAACTTGTAACGATTGCAGGTATTAGAAACTCAGCACCCAGAGTGCTTCCATTTCGATTTTTTGTTCGAGATTATCAGGAACAATACCGAGAACGCTACCGCCGAATACATACTCAGGCGGTGCATAGGCTGCACGTAAATTAAGTTTGCTGCGCTCTCCGGTTTGAGTTGAAAAGCCCAATTGCATTACATTGCCGGAATATTGAGAACGCAGTGCGTTATTCAGCGCCGATGATGTTGGTGAAGGTTGTTGGCGGGTTGATAGATCTACCCACCATTCTGTACGCTGATTGTTGTCTTTCCAGCGCCAGCTAATACTATAAACCGTCAAGTCTGCCCAGTTAAATTGTGGACTGCTTGAATCACCCAATAAGGATATGAAGCGCTCAGGAAGAAAATTACTTGGGGATGTTGCTAGTGAACTGTAAAGGACACGATCTATCCCAGCAGAAAACCAATGATTATCTGTCGCCATTAGAGTCATTCCGAAATGCGCCCGTGCTGGAATATCCAAATCACCGGGCTCAGAGTAAACGCCGCGATAATTATCAAAATCATCCATATCAATACGCGACTGGAATCCCGCATTTACTGCTAGCTTTTTAGATATGTAGCTTTCCAGACCCATCCATACACCTGCGCCATATGATGACTCGGCCCATGGTGAACTTTCCCAGCTACTCTGAGAATTACCGGGACCTATGTCCTCACTACGATAAACACCGAGAGCAGAAGTCCCAAATCGTTGATGTGCCATCAAAGCCGATACCGCCAGGATACTGCTATCGCCAAACTGTTGTACAAATCCGCTGGAAACAAGTTCACGCTCAAGACCCAGACCGGTTATGGAGGCATCCATTGGCTTGGTCTTAAAATTTAAACCATGAGTCAGGGTGTTTTGAAAACTGGCTGTATAACTAAAAGTCGACATGATTTTGGCTTTATCATTTTCCAGCAGGCGACGAGCGAATGCCGGTAACATTTTCTCAGCATCATTAGCCAGCCAGTTAATTTTAGGCGTTTGGATAACTTCAAGCACTGCAAGATCAGGGGTTAACTCTTTTAACAGGTAATCTTCCCAGGGTCCTAACTCCATACCGAACAGATAAAATGAGCTCAAACTCTGACCACCCATGGCAAAAGCCACCGGTGCGGCCGACACAGAAAACGGCATCAACAGTGCAGCAGCCAGCACGCCATTACGAATGCAACCTGTAAGCCTTTGTTTTAAATGTGTTTTCTTGATTTTCACAATAACTTTTTCATTACCTGTTGGAATCAATACCTAACTACCGAGCGCATGCACCCTTATCTAGAGTGCAATATGGCAGTAAAACAACATAAAGTCAATGTAAAAAATAAGTTAATTACAATAATATTGACAGCCACACTCAATGAGAAAATCACCTTGGTAACACTGACTTACAAGCATCTAGATAGTTCACAAACAAGCTTCTGATTTTGCTAACTCATTTATCTGCTGTAGCAAAAATACAACAGCTGATCTAATGGCCTGACTAATAGACTTAGCCAGACCTAACTGATATGCCTAGAGACGAGAAATTATCGCATCCGCTAATTCCTGAGTTGTGTGTGCTCCACCGAGGTCCGGTGTAAGGCGATCGCCGGCGATAATGGTTTGCCTGATCGCATCACGTATTTTCTGCGCGCGCTGCTCCATTCCCATTTTTCCGAGCATGGCGGATGCAGCCAAAATCAAGGCACAGGGGTTGGCAACGCCCTTCCCGGCAATATCCGGAGCTGAACCGTGAACCGCTTCAAAAATAGCAATGTCTCGGCCAATATTAGCACCCGGCGCCATTCCCAAGCCACCCACTAAACCTGCACAAAGGTCGGAAATAATATCTCCGAAAAGATTGGTTGTGACGATGACATCAAACTGCCAAGGGTTCATTACCAATTGCATGCAGGTGTTATCGACAATCATTTCTTCAAATTCTAAGTCCGGGTAATTTTCACTAACTTCTCGGGCAATCTGCAAAAACATACCTGAAACTGTTTTTAAAATATTAGCCTTATGCACAATGGTGACTTTTTTCCGTCCCCTTGCGAGTGCCATTTCACAGGCATATCGAACCACGCGCTCGCAACCAGCGCGAGTTACCACCATCTTCGATTCAGCTGTATTGCCATCATCAGAGATTTTCGCATCCGCTGCCATGTAGGCACCCTGAGTGTTTTCACGCACAGTAATGATGTCGATATCTTCGAAGCGGGACCGAGTTCCCGGATAGGAAAGTGCTGGGCGAACATTCGCATACAGGTCGAATATTTCCCGCAGGGTGACATTTATTGAACGGAAACCTTCACCAACGGGTGTGGTTAATGGGCCTTTCAAAGCGATTTTATGTCGGCGAATGGATTCCAGTGTAGCCTCTGGTAACAGTGACCCTGAATTTTCCAGTGCGGTCAGACCTGCCTCAGCATACTCATACTCTAGATCCGCACCGACTGCCTCTAAAACACGCAAAGTAGCGTCCATGATTTCCGGCCCGATACCGTCACCGCTGATTACTGTAATTGTTCTACTCATCACTCCCTCCTGAAAATTGCTTATCCGCCATAACGCCATAACCACAACTGCAGCAGACACGCTCTGCACGGCAAGAAAATTAATCCGCTATTATACCCTTTGTGTTAACCCAAAGCACTCATACCTTAGTCGTTTACAGATAAATTTATGTCCAAATTTAGCCCAAGCCATTTGTCTTTATTGTTCCTCGGCCTACTACTGTGGCAACCTGCTGCAGCGGTTGAATGGAGCCTGGATTTCAACCCTGTTCCCCGCGCCGGTTCAAGAGCAGATGAATTGGGTTTGCGCGGGGTGTGGCCAACTACTTGCACCCCCGAAACTGTTTCGGTAAAAGCTGATGATACCGAAAGCAGTAAGCGCCTTTATTTATTAACTCGCACCCCACAATCCGGGTGCAAACCCAAGCCCACCCCATTTTTGTTGCTATTTGAGCTGCCAAAAAACGTTTCAGCCAGCTTGGAATTTTATTGGCTGCACAAAGTAGATTCGCAAGCCTCTGAGCACCTACTTGGCTTCAAACTGTTAAGCCGGAGCAGCGGTCAGCCTGATATCCGTCCAGCATCAGGCTGGTGGTGGCCGGAACCTGGGGAAGCCCAAGACAGCGGGCCGGGAACAGGGCTCACAGTCGATTATCAGAACGGTTTGTTAACCCTATTGACTCAAACTTTTGACGATCATGGTCAGCCAGAGTGGTTATTGGGCACTGCTCCAATGAAGCGTGGTATAGCCAACACCGAATTAATTAAATTCACCCAAGGGCAAACGCTTACCGGTAAATACAAGCCCCCGTTGATCGACAACTCCCGCAACGCTATCCACATCCGTTTTTTATCAGCCAGTCGGGCGGATGTTTGGCTGGAATCACGCCAGGGAGACCGCCTCGATCAGCTGATCAGCTTGAGAAAACTAACCATGGTCAGGTATTTTATGGACCCGCCCATTCTCGACCGATTACTTAAAGGGCGCTGGCTAATAGCGCCGGAAGACAGACCAGAATATGCCAATTCTGCGCAACAATTTAGGGTTCTTTCAGTGTCGGTTAAGGCGTCGGTAGTTACTTTAGGCTTCGCAGAAAGCAGCACCAAAGGAAGCTGTCGGATGCACCCGGGTAAATTTGACAGCCCACCACAGCAGTGTAAGATTGAGATTCAGACCGAAGCGGGTCCAATAATATGGACATTCAAAAGCTTCAGCATGGATCGAATGCGCGGTCACAACCAGTTCGGTGCTAGAGTGTCCGCTTTTAGAATTAATCCGGATTGAGCCTTAGGTCAAAGGTAATTGAGTCGAGGATAACTGGGTTAGCGGTGAATTAGCCAGTCGCCAACAACAAGTCGAGTTGCCCACTTT
The DNA here is from genome assembly GCA_021648045.1 of Lysobacterales bacterium. GTDB lineage: Bacteria > Pseudomonadota > Gammaproteobacteria > Xanthomonadales > SZUA-36 > SZUA-51. The sequence continues at coordinate 991 of JAKITM010000104.1, read as the reverse complement.
GCTCAAGTGAACTCATCTCCGAATAACCGCCAATAGAATCACCATTAATAAAAATTTGCGGAACTGTATTGCCTCCGGATCGCTCGATCATCTCTGCCCGTAAACCCGGGTTGCGGTCGATGGGCACTTCTTTAAAGGCCAGAGATTTTTTCTTTAGCAGGCACTTAGCCGCAATGCAATAAGGACAAAACCCCTTGGTGTACATTTCAATTTCCGCCATTCCTGTTTCCATAATCCCTAGCATTAGTTAATGCTTACCAGTGCTTATTTAATTAATGCCTGATTATATGCAACTAACCGGCTTTGGCAAGCCCGCAAGCAAACTCAGTTGTTTGCCGGGGCCATCGGGAAACAAGCGATACAGATAACGAGAGCCTCCTGTCTCCTCAGCCTTTTGCTGACGCAGCCATTTCACCAGTGCCCGCATCGGCGGCGTTTCATCGTAACGCTGGTAAAACTCACGCGCATAGTCGATTAACTGCCAGTGACCTGGCAGTAATTGCAAACTTTCACTGCTTGCCTTGGCCTCTGCAAATGCACGAGTCCAAGAATTCGCGTCCAACAAATACCCGGCCTCATCGAGGTGATAGCTAAGCCCATCAACTACAACAATGCTCTTGCTGGCATCTTTTTCAGACATACACACAACAACTTTTTTCTGTAAGTTCAGAAAATTCATCCGCAGACAAAAACTGAATATCTCCACGCTCATTTAAACTTTGCCTGTACTCAGGCAGTAAATCATCGGCGCATAGAAATAAGCTAATGCGCTCTTCGGTTTCTGGCAGCATTCGCCACTTTCGCCAATATTTATCGTCTAATAAATGGTCAACGCCTGCTGCGGTAAACACCAGGTTAACCGGTACCTCTAATGCCAGCAGTGACAGCACAGGGTCGATTTTTTCTCGTAAAAATCGAATATTTAATGCTGGCTCATCCACTATGCAATAGATTGCCTCCGTCCTAGCCTCAGCTTGCTGAATCAGCTCAG
>JAKITM010000103.1 GCA_021648045.1 Lysobacterales bacterium | reverse complement strand
CAAAAATGAGCCTCACACCACCTGATTTCAAAAAAGATATTTTCTTATATAAAGTACCACGGGCTTGTCCAACAATAGGATAAGATTGTGGATCGCTTCGCTCTCACAATCTATCCTTATTCGTTAGGTGTGAGTCACACATTTTCATGATCAACCACTTTTTTTAATTCATAAGAGTCGATTGATCCATCTCCATCAATTTCTAAAAAATATGGTAATTGCCAACGCTGAGTTTTCTTTCCTGATTCTGAAAACACCTTAGTTCCAATTATTCCCCTATCTTGACTCCATGGAGGGAAAACTCGAAATCCCGTTTTCCCCTTACTTTTTGTCGACGAAACAATTCCTTTTTCAATCAATAGTGAAACTGGAAAAATGAAAATTCCACTTTTAGAATCATTTATCAATTTTTCATTTCCTCTGTCATTAAAATAGTTTTCCACCCGTACAAACAAATAATCGAATTCATTAGATTTTAATGGAATTGGTTTATTACCATTAATACTTGGTGAAGATGGGCGCTGCCAAACTGCTAAAAACGCTCCCGGCCTATCTGGAGTCACTTTGCCCTTTCTATAGACAATATTTTTCTCATTTAGAGAAAAAACTAATGCTTCATATTCGGAGCTTTCAGGGACGGATTCTAACTCAACATTTTTAGTTATTTTATAACCAGCAGGAACAAACTCTTTAGTCAAAAAAGACTCTAATTCATTGCAATAGTTTTTATTTTCCAAAAAACGCCTCCATTTTATTATTTATAATCCTATTTTCAAAGAAGGGGCTATTGCTTTAAATATACTTAAACTAGCAGGCTAATCTCACGACCTCGATCACACCTAACGATTGAGTTTACTGGCGCGCATGATTGAACTTTCCGCGAAATCGCGCCCGAGGTCTAAACGCGTCCAGTGGAACGATTTGTATGATTAACCCTCTATAACTGGCTCAGAATCCGCGACATCGAGCAGAATCACCGTTTCACTACCGACAATATAGTAAGAATACATATTTTCATATAATGCCGCCCCCAAGTCTCCGTACAAATGCTTTCGGTAATTTAGCTCAGATTTCCAAGCAGGCCATGGGATTGGTTTAAACCCCCCTTTGTCTAGTTCTACTTCACTTGGAACTCCTAGATGTATTGCCGTCGTTTGATATGTGGATTCATCAAAACAATAAATACCTGCGATTCCTTCTTTAAATTGAACTTCCATTTCAAATTGGCACTTATTGTTCAGCCATTCTGTCCATTTCAGACTCACAGTACGACCTTCCACACACCAATCTATAAATGGGTGAGTAGAAAAAACACGTTCTATAGGTTTCCATGGCCTATACATTATTGATGCCTAACACGACCAAGCTGTGCGGCGCAAACGAAGCGCAGCGTAGTTTGCGTCCGAACGAGCGCCTTGTTATGTTTACGCTTTATCGTCAAACCAAGAAATTCCGTATGTCTTTAGATCCGTCACTGTTTTCTGAATGATCGAATCCATCTCCTTTTGAAACGGACTAATTTCCCACCAATAATCCTTAGGCAGAAAAATTCCTTTCCACCATGGATCAAAACCGCCGAAAATCTTATCCACCAACTTCGACATAAGCGTGGGACTTATCATTGCCAACCGTTCTAGCCTCTCCCCTGAGATTAAATTCACCGTAAATTGACCTTGCATTGAACGAGTGCCTAGTTGGTATTCAATGACATATGCATTTCCTTTCGAGCCTATTTTCGTGAATCGACTTTTTCCATCAAACTCATATCCCAGTGCTTCTAACTGCGGCTTAGTCACCCTCCGTAATGATTTGTTGTATTCAGGACTCATCGTTTATGAAACATAACTTTGATTTATACAGCCAAACCTGAATATCAAGCCATATTTCTGTATAAGAATTTTCATTAGTCATATCGTGCTATCAATCCCATTGATTTGCAAGTGAAAATATTAATTGCTAACTAGAGATAAATAAATAGGCAGAAATATCCCTGGATACAAGCGGTATATTTCTGCTTAAACGAGGGTAAGTCGTTGATATTATGTTTTCAGGAAGTGGTTTAATCTAGATAGACAGAATTGGGGCGGGATATGTCAAAACTAATAAATGAAGTCAGAAATACGTTGCGGGTGCATCACTATGCAATAAAAACTGAGGGTAACTCGGGGGTAACTCGGGGACAGGCGCTTTAGTAGGCGCTTTAGTAGAAACATTCCCGATTTTGCCACAAGTTAAAGCGTGTATTTGGTATTGATATCGCCTAAGAGCACCTACTTTCGGTGAAACCTGCGTTGAGTGTGGTGGTGATGTCAAGATCGCCGTTCCTGCGCATCCCTGCGTCCACGGCATTAGTGACATGGACTAAAAGCTACCCTGGTGGTTTTGGTTACGCCCTAGGAATGCCTCTACCGAGTACCTGTCTACGGGATGCTTCCACATGAAGCTCCTCCAGACCCCGGCTCCTGTGTCGGGTAATATAGCTGTTTTTCATAAAAACCCAAATGATTTTACCCACACTATTGTCGGCAATGTGAGGTTTTCTCTCATGGGAAAAACGGGAATTCCTCTATCGAGTGACTGTCCACTGTATACTCCTAGGGTCAGGATTTGATAAATAATTTCAGATGATATGGGTTGATAAATTATAAAATTTGGATGTGAGTAATGCAGGTGAATAAAAAAATTGCTCTCAGGCGGGTACTCAGAATTCATGTCCCCGGCGGTGACAAAAAGCAGCACACATCACCTACATAGTATGGGTTATAGCCAACCATGTACAAAGTTAACGGGACAGCAATGAAAATAAATATAGATAATATTGATGGGCAAAATATTGCAATGAGTGCCCCTAAGCCCGATATATTAGATATATGCAAGATGATTAGCCTATCCTCTCATGTTGATGCTTCTATTTTAAATGTAGAAGACAAAAAACAATCTATCCTTCTACAACAATTTCAAATTTTTTCTGGTGATCCTAAGGATAATATTTCTTTCAAGCTTACATTGGATGACTTGCGAGACCTTTCGCAAATATTAGAGGGCGTTAATGTTGTTGATGCAGATGATTTCTTCGGAGAAGGTGCCTGTAACATTCCTGATGATGACAGAATGCAGGAGCTAACAGAAAATGTTACTGAGCTGTATGAGAAAATTTTCCCTACATCATTTAATCTGAATTAAGGGGGTATCTTTATGAGTGAGCCGAAATTAACCCAATTAGAGAATACCGCTTAATACAATAGCTCAACATGTTAAGGAACGACAGCACTATAGAAGCTTTAACAAAGAGAAAAGTGGTCTGACCTGGTTAGCTATTCGTTACAACCCAGTTAAGCAACCAACCGGGCGGGTGTAATGCTAGCCCGATTATTTATTAGAAGTCGAAACCCACTTCCAGCATAAGCCCTGACACCTTCCGGGATCGCAAATATTCCGTTCAGCAGGGAAAAAGGCGGAAAGCATGGCTCTGTAATGCCGGTGTTTTCATTTTTCTGCAGCCAGATTGTAGATACGCAAAGATTAACACGATGAGCTACTAACAAACACGATGAACTGCCTCAACCGAGGGCGGGGGTTCTGTTAGTATTACCTCCTTTGGCAATCTCGCTGCCATCAGATATTTCAGGAACAAGCCTTAATGAGCAAACCCCAGTTAAATGAGAAGTTGCAGCAGGAAGTTGACCGCAGGCGGACTTTTGCAATCATTTCTCACCCCGATGCGGGGAAAACCACCATCACTGAAAAACTACTCCTGTTCGGCGGTGCAATCAAGATGGCGGGTGCGGTTAAATCCAAGCAAGCTGTGCGCCATGCCACTTCCGATTGGATGGCGATGGAAAAAGAGCGGGGGATTTCGGTAACTTCCTCAGTCATGCAGTTTGAATATAAACAGCGGATTGTTAATCTTCTTGATACCCCCGGCCATGCCGATTTTTCCGAAGATACTTATCGCACGCTTACGGCAGTTGATTCTGCCTTGATGGTGATTGATTGCGCCAAGGGTGTGGAAGAAAGAACGGTGAAGTTGATGGATGTTTGTCGTCTACGCAATACGCCGATAATAACATTTATTAATAAACTCGATCGTGAGGGCAGGGATCCTATCGAGTTGCTGGATGAAGTGGAATCGGTATTAAAAATTCGTTGCACACCGATCACCTGGCCCATCGGCATGGGTTCACGCTTGCGCGGTGTTTATCATGTGCTCGATGATGCGGTTCATCTGTATGAACATAGCAAAAACTATGAAACCCAGCAGGCAACAATTATAAAAGGATTGGATAACCCACAGCTGGATGAGTTGCTCGGCGATGCTGTCACCGAGTTGCGCGAGGAGCTGGAGCTAGTGGTCGGCGCATCAGAAGCCTTCAATATTGAGGCTTATCTAAACGGTGAACAAACCCCGGTGTTTTTTGGTTCTGCCATCAATAATTTCGGGGTAACACCATTGTTGGATGCTTTTGTTGAATTTGCACCACCGCCCTTATCTAGGGCAACTACCGGACGCGAGGTTGCGCCGAAAGAAAAAGCCCTGACTGGCTTTGTATTTAAAATTCAGGCGAATATGGATCCGGCACATCGGGATAGAATTGCTTTTATGCGAATTTGTTCGGGAGAGTTTGATAAAAACAAAAAAATTCACCATGTGCGGCTGGATAAAGAAGTCCGGGTCACTAATGCTTTAACCTTTATGGCCGCCACTCGTGGCGCGGTTGAGAAGGCTTATCCTGGCGATATTGTCGGCCTGCATAACCACGGTACAATCGCCATTGGCGATACTTTTAGTGAAGGTGAAAAGCTGCAGTTTACCGGCATTCCAAATTTCGCACCGGAGCTGTTTCGGCGGGCGCAATTAAAAGATCCTTTGCGTCTGAAACAATTACAAAAGGGACTAGAGCAACTATCAGAAGAGGGTGCAACCCAGTTTTTCAAACCCTTGATGGGCAATGATCTGGTGCTGGGCGCTATTGGGGTGCTGCAGTTTGAAGTGGTGGCTTATCGTTTGCAGCATGAATATAAAGTTGATGCTGCATTCGAACAGGTAAATGTACAGGCCGCGCGCTGGGTCAGGTGCGAAGACAGCAAGATGTTGGCAGATTTTAGTCGTCAGCTCCAGATGAACCTGGCAAATGACAGTGCAGGTCAGCTGGTCTACCTTGCCCCCAGTCGAATAAACTTACAGTTAACTGTGGAGCGTTGGCCGGATATTGAATTTGCGGATACTCGCGAGAATTTACTCTTCGCGTGATTGTTACTCTGGCAAAGCTGCGGGAACTAACCCCGGATAAAGGCCGGCGACAAACCATACTTGCAATTGCCCTACCAATTATCGGTGGCATGCTTTCGCAAAACATTCTTAACCTGGTAGATACCGCCATGGTTGGCCATCTTGGTGATGTGGCTCTGGCCGCCGCCGGGTATGGCGGCTTTGCTAGTTTTATGTCTGCGGCGATTGTTATGGGTCTTGCGGCAGGTGTGCAGGCTTTATCAGCCAGGCGCCTAGGCGAGGGGCGTGATTCTGTGGCTGCAGTGCCCTTAAACGGCGGATTAATGTTGTCGGTTTTGTTGGGCGTGCCGTTGAGTTTGGCTTTGTATCAGGCGGCCCCGTGGATCATGTCAATTTTGACTCCTGATCCTGCTGTAGTGGAATCTGCGACACCTTATTTGCAAATTCGCTTGCTGGCAACGGTGGCCATCGGCATGAATTTCTGTTTTCGTGGTTACCTCAGTGCGGTGCACATGACCCGCTATTACCTGATGACGATTGTGACCATGCACATCATCAATGTAACGCTTAATTGGGTGCTTATTTTCGGCAACTTAGGCTCACCAGTTTATGGTGTTACCGGGGCTGCTATGGCTACCAGCATATCGCTGGTGATCGGAACCATGATGTATTTTGTTATCGCCTGGCGCGTTGCCCATCAGCATGGCTTCCTGCATCGGCTACCCAGTCGGAAGACGCTTTGGCAGCAAGTAAAACTCTCTTTACCCAATTCCTTTCAGCAACTAATGTTCTCTGCCGGTCTGGTTATGCTTTTGTATATCCTCGGGCGGATTGGTACAGCAGAAGTTGCCGCCGGTAATGTATTGTTGAATATTATGCTGGTATCCCTGTTGCCGGCCATGGGCTTAGGCATGGCGACTTCAACACTTGTTGGCAATGCATTGGGTCGAAATGATGTAGCGGATGCGCGTCGTTGGGGCTGGAACGGGGCGATGTTAACCGGAGTTTATGGGGTAGCAGTGATGCTAATTCTGGCATTAATTGGCCATCCATTCTTAAGTATATTTTTAACCAACCCGGAGACCCTAGAGCTTGCCTACATACCTTTGATGATCACTGCAGCTATTATTGCTATCGACTTAATGGGTATAGCGATGATGAGCGCACTGCTGGGGGCAGGTGACACCATGACTCCAATGCGAATTTCAATTATTGGGCAGTGGTTATTCTTCCTGCCGCTAGCATGGTTAGTAGGGCCCATCCTCGGTTATGGTCTTCTCGGAGTATGGTTAATTCAGGCAATTTACCGCCTGGCACAAGCGATAATGTTTATTTGCACTTGGCATCGGGGTGAGTGGGGAAAAATTAAAATCTGAGCCGGGGTTTAAGCTTGGAATGATCCATGTCACTGACAATTGAAAGCAGCCAGATATGACGAAGGTGTCTACAACCTGTAGAATGCCTGCAACAATAACGATCCGGGGAATATTATTATGCTTGGGAGCATAGGTTTTGGACTGTTTGGCTTGGCTGTGCTTATCAGCATTGGTGTGGCCTTTTCTAATAATCGCAAAAAAATAGACTGGCGCCTAGTGGCTGCTGGTTTATCACTGCAATTAATTTTCGCCCTGATTGTGCTCCTTACCGAAACCGGTCGGGCTGTATTTGAGTCTATTTCCAGGGTGTTTGTCACCATTCTTGGTTTCTCCACGAAGGGAGCTGAGTTTATTTTTGGCGACCTTGCCCGGTACGATGGTAATCTTGGCTTTATTTTTGCCTTCCAGGTATTGCCTACCATTATCTTTTTCGCTTCTTTAATGGCGGTGCTCTACCATATTGGGCTTATGCAAAAAGTGGTTAAAGGCATGGCCTGGATCATGTATAAAACCATGAAGGTTTCTGGCTCTGAATCCTTGTCTATTGCGGCAAATGTTTTTGTTGGTCAAACCGAAGCACCGTTGGTAGTGCGGCCCTATATTTCTAAAATGACCCAATCGGAACTGTTAACCATGATGGTTGGTGGTATGGCAACGATTGCCGGTGGCGTGTTGGCAGCCTATGTTGCCATGCTCGGTGGTGGTGATGAAGCCCAGCGATTATTTTTCGCCAAACATTTGCTTTCAGCCAGCATTATGGCAGCGCCGGCAACTATCGTGATGGCAAAAATCTTAATTCCGGAAACCGAAATGAGTGTTACCCGGGGTGATATTCGCGTGCATGTGGAAAAAACCGCAAGCAATGTGATTGAAGCAGCAGCTAACGGGGCATCGGACGGCGTCAAGTTGGCGTTGAATGTTGGCGGCATGCTGATGGCTTTCCTTGCCTTGATCGCAATGGTTGACTATCCGCTGGGCTGGCTAGGCGAGATTTCCGGTGTTGCAGAGGCTACGGGGCAAGCGCTGAGCCTTTCGTGGATACTAGGGATGTTGTTAGCACCAATTGCCTGGGTGATCGGTGTACCTTGGCAGGATGCCGCGACTGTTGGCAGCTTGATTGGTGAGAAAGTTGTTGCCAATGAATTCGTCGCTTACGCTCACCTTAAAGAAATCCAGTCAACGATGAGCGACCATGCTGTGTTGATTTCAACTTATGCCTTATGTGGGTTTGCGAATTTTTCATCGATTGCTATTCAAATTGGCGGCATCGGTGGCTTAGCGCCGGAGCGTCGGGCAGATATTGCACGCTATGGTTTGCGTGCGGTTCTCGGTGGTACGCTGGTAACCTTAATGACAGCCACAATAGCTGGGGTACTTACCAAGCTTGCAGGCTGATAGAGAACAATTTGTTAGGGTTAGCACAGCTTCGTGTGTGTGGTAAAACGTAAGCGCAAAGTAAACCTCACCCTGTTTTCCTGAACGATTTTCAGTCACGCTATGCTTCTGATGAACCAGGAGCAATAAGCAATGCAAAAAATGATTCCCTCGCTGACCCAGCGTCAGCGTTATTGGCTAGAACATATTCAGGCCTGCGAAGCCTCCGGTAAAAGTATGACTGAGTATGCGGCGACACAGGGATT